>NZ_KE148393.1:0-7445 GCF_000410615.1 Novosphingobium sp. B-7
AGCGATGGCCCGCGCGGATTCGCCGCTGGTCGCCGCGCCTTTGATCTATGGCTATGTCAGTTATGCGCAGGACGGGTTTCGGCCAGTGCGGCTGGCGTTCGCCGACCTGGCTCCATGGCAGGGCAGCGCGCCGCGCGGTTCGGTGCTGGGCGGCACCGGCATTGCCGTCTCGCGCCTCGGCCGCGATCCGGAGGGCGCCATGGCCTTTGCCCGCTGGCTCGCCAGTGGCCCAGTGCAGACCGGTATCGTTGCGGCAAATGGCGGGCAACCGGCCCACGCCCAGGCCTGGGCCGACATACCGACCAATGCCGCCACCGGCGACTTCTACCGCGCGACTCGTGCCACGCTGGACCACGCGTGGATTCGCCCGCGCCACGCCGGCTACATGCCGTTCCAGGACGAGGCCTCGGGCCTGATCCTGGCCGCCATTGCGCGCCAAATGCCTGCGGAATCGCTGGTTTCCACGCTCAACCGGGCCTTTGCCGCGAGCGTTCCGTAACGATTGGCAACGCACCAAAGTGTGTTTGTTAAAAAACATCTTGTTCATATACGAACAATCTGCCACATAGTCTACAGCCCTCGCAGAGGGGCGACGAAAGGATTGAGGATATGGCTGCGGCCATGAAAAGCCTGTCTTGCATCATGCTGGCCTGCGCTCTTGCCGGAGGGGCAGCCCTGGCCGCACCCGCCGGTGCGCAGCCCGGCATCTCGTCCGATCCCAAGGCTGCCGCCGCGCAGATCGCCCGGATGGATCGTGAGGTCGCCGGGGGGCGGTTCAAGGCGGACTGGTCCTCTCTGGCCAACTATCGCGTGCCGGAATGGTACCGCGACGCCAAGTTCGGGATATTCGTCCATTGGGGCGTCTATGCGGTGCCGGCCTCGGGCAGCGAATGGTACTCGCGCAACATGTATGTGCCGGGCCACGCCGATTTCGTGCACCAGCGCGCGACCTATGGCGATCAATCCGTCGCCGGTTACAAGGACTTCATTCCCCAGTTCCGCGGCCAGCGCTTCGATCCGGCGGCGTGGATGGCCTTGTTCAAGCATGCCGGCGCGCGCTACGTCGTGCTGGTGGCCGAGCATTGCGACGGCTTCTCGATGTATGGCTCGGCGATCAACCGCTGGAATGCCGTGGCGATGGGGCCGCAGCGCGACGTGGTGGGCGAGATTGCCAAGGCCGCCCGCGCCGCCAATCTGCACTTTGGCCTGTCTTCACACCGCGCCGAACACTGGTGGTGGTATGGCCAGGCGCCTGCCGGCAGCGACGTGTGGAACCCGGCCTATGCCGATCTCTATGGTCCGGCCGCGCCGCGCACCCTGCCGGGCAGCGATGCCAGCGCGGAGCCCGATCCCAACCATCTCGAACAGTGGAACCCGCCGTCCAAGGCCTTTCTTGACGATTGGCTCGCGCGCACGGGCGAAGTGATCGAGAAGTACAATCCTGAATTCGTCTATCTCGACTGGTGGATCAACCAGCCCGCCTTCGCGCCTTACTTGCAGCGTCTTGCCGCCTATTACTATGACAGCGCGGCACGGCGCGGGGTTGGCCCGGTGCTGGCCTATAAGGAAGAGGCGTTTCCCGCTGGTTCGGCGCTGTTCGATATCGAGCGCGGCCGGCTCGATGCGCTGCGCCTGCTGCCCTGGCAGACCGATACCTCGGTCAGCATCAACAGTTGGGGCTATGTCGAGAACGACAAGTATCGCACCGCTGCCAGCCTGGTGGCGACGCTGGCCGATGTCGTTTCGAAGAACGGCAACCTGCTGCTCAACGTCGGGCCCAAGGCCGATGGCACGATCCCGGCCGAAGCGGCCAGGGTGCTCGACGAAATCGGCGGCTGGCTGTCCGTCAATGGCGAGGCGATCTACGGCACGCGGCCGTGGGTGATGTTCGGCGAAGGACCCACGCGCAACGCGGTCGGCTCGCTCAAGGAAGGGGGCGATCCCACCTATACCTCGGCCGACATCCGCTTCACCACGCGCGACGGGCGGCTCTACGCGCTGGGTCTGGCCCATCCGGCCGACGGCGCGGTGCGCATCGGCGTGCTCTATGCCGGCAATCCCTATGCGCCGCCGGTCAAGGCCGTGCATCTTCTCGGCAGCACTGCGCCGCTCGCCTGGCGCCAGGAGAAGGATGGCCTGCATGTCACGCTGCCGGCCACCGGCGCCAAGGCCGACATGCCCTATGCGCTGCGCATCGAGTTTTCGCCCCCAAACAAGACGTGACGGGGCACTTGCACACCACAAGCTGACACAAGTTTGGGATAATGGGGAGGTTTAGCAATGAAGAACGTGGGAGCCTATCTCTGCACCGCCGCGCTCGGTGCCCTGGTCATGCCGGCGGGCTCCGCCCTGGCGCAGACCGCGCCGGCAGCGGCCAAGGCGACGACTGACGCCAAGGATGAAACCGTTGCCGACGCTATCGTCGTCAGTGGGGTCCGCGCCAGCTTGCGCAGCGCGCAGGATCGCAAGGCAAATGCCAGCCAGATCGTGGATTCGATCGTGGCCGAGGATATCGGCAAGCTGCCCGACCAGAACACCACCGATGCGCTGCAGCGCGTGACGGGCGTGCAGATCGAGCGCGACTATGGCGAAGGGTCGACCGTCTACGTGCGCGGCCTGGCCCAAGTGAACACCACGCTCAACGGCCGCGAGATCTTCACCGCGCAAGGCGCCCGTGGCCTCAACCTCCAGGATATTCCCGCCGAACTGCTCGCCGGGCTGGATGTCTACAAGTCGCCCTCGGCCAACCAGATCGAAGGTGGCCTGGGTGGCCTGATCGACTTGCGCACGCGCCGGCCGCTCGATTTCAAGGGCCTGACCGTGGCCGGCAACATCCGCGGCATCTATTCCGACCTGGCCAAGGAACTGACCCCGGCCGTCTCGGGCCTGATCGCCGATCGCTGGGACACCGGCGCGGGTGAGATCGGCGCGCTGGTCAGCGTGTCGTACCAGGAGCGCAAGTTCCGCTCAGACCTGATTTCCACCGGCACCCCGGCCAGCAGCACCACGATCGTGCCCGGCCAGACGGTGGTCGCTCCCAACGGCGCCTATGACGTGACGCCCTATGGCGATCGCCGCCGCCTGGGCATCAGCGGCACCTTGCAGTGGAAGCCCACGCCCAACCTCGAAATCTATTTCGAAGGCCAGTACGCGCGCTTCAACAACCTCAACGACAACTACGGCGCTTCAGTTGGCCTGGGTGGCTTGACCGCAGAGCCGGGCGCGACGGTGGCCGCCAATGGCGACGTGACCAAGACGACCTATCTCAACGCCCCGCTCACCGTACTGTCTTATGCCTATGACACGCGCGACCGGATGACCCAGTTCGCCGGAGGCGGCAAGTGGACCAACGACAAGCTGACCGTGTCCACCGACATCAGCTATACCAAGGCCACCGGCAGCGTGGTGTTCAACAGCGGCTTCACCGGCGCCACGATCCCGCGCTTCTCGGTGGACAACACCGCGTTCGTGCCGGGTTCGAGCGCCAATGGCTATGACCTGCTGAGCCAGTCGAACACCAACTTCCAGTTCCTGCTCTACCAGGGCACGCAGAACAAGGCGGACCAGTTCGCCGGCACGCTGGATGCGTCCTATGCGGTGGACAGCGGCTTCCTCAAGTCGATCGACGTCGGCTTCCGCTACGGCAACCGCACGGCGCAATCCAACCAGACCAGCTTCTTCCTGTTCAGCGGCGCGCCCGGCACCGCTGCGCCCTCGATCCTGGCTGCCAACCCGGCCAGCGATTTCTTCAGCAAGTCTTCGCGCGGTACGCCGCTGCTGTCTAACTACCTGGTCATTCCCGTGCCGCTGCTGCGCGATCATCTGAGCGAAGTGCAGACCGCGCTGGGCTTTGACGCCACCGATCCGGTGAACGGGCCGCTGGCGTTCTATCGCGTCAGCGAAAAGACCACCGCGCTCTATGCCATGGCGCGCTTCGGCTCGCCCAGCGGGCTGGTCGATGGCAATGTCGGGTTGCGCTATGTCCACACCCAGACCGCGCTCAACGGCAACCGCACGCTTTCGGGCGGCGGCGTCGGGCCGATCCAGGTCAATTCCAGCTATGACGACTTCCTGCCTTCGGCCAACATCCGCTTCAACCTGACCGACAAGCTCAAGCTGCGTCTGGCCGCGTCCAAGGTCGTCACCCGCCCGAACTTCAGCGATCTTTCGCCGTCGCTGACGCTCAATTCGGTGCAGCAAAACGGGTCGGCCGGCAATCCCTACCTCAAGCCGCTCAAGGCCAACCAGCTCGACGCGTCGCTGGAATACTACTTCGCGCGCGGCAGCTCGATCTATGGTGCGCTGTTCTACAAGAAGGTGCGCAACTTCATCTCGGTCAATCCCTCGGTCGAGGTCTACGACGGCATCACCTATACGATCAGCCGCCCGGACAACAACCAGGGCGGGGAGATCAAGGGCGCCGAAGTGGGGTATCAGCAGTTCTTCGATTTCCTGCCCGGCGCGCTGTCGGGCCTGGGGATCCAGGCGAACTATACCTACGTGGACAGCAAGACGACCTCTTCGATCGTCGGCCAGACCACCCCGCTCCAGGGCTTGTCGAAGCACACCTACAACCTGGTGGGGATGTACGAGAAGTACGGCGTTTCGGCCCGCGTCGCCTACAACTGGCGCAGCACCTACTTCGACAGCACCTATCTGTTCAACGGGGTGGGGCAGCCGAGCTTCCGCCGCGGCTATGGCTGGCTGGCCGCTTCGCTCAGCTATGACGTGACGCCCAACGTCACGATCAGCCTGGAAGGCAACAACCTGACGCGCGTGATCCGCCGGTCCTATTACAACAACATGGATACCCGGCCGCACGAAACCCAAATCGACGATCGCCAGATCATCTTCGGGGTTCGCTTCAAGTTGTGATGCCTCCGCGCATCGGGCAGGCTGGCATCCGGCCGGCCCGATGCGCGGCCCAGACAAAGGCCTGCCATGCCGTCCAAGCGTGACTTCGATGCTGTATTTCCGGGCCTGATGGTGGATCGCCGCTCGGCCCTGCTGGGCGGATCGGCGGCACTGTTGTGCACGGGCACCGCGCCTGGCACCGGCCACGCCGCGCCGGTCGATCCGCAAGCGAGCGCCTGGGGCGAGGCATTCGACCGCCCTCCGCCCGAGGCCGGACCGGGTGTCTACTGGTACTGGCTCGATGGCGCAGTCAGCGCGGCCGGGATCACGGCCGATCTTGAAGGCATGCACGCCAACGGCATCACCACGGCGATGGTCTTTGCCATTGGCGCCTCGGCCAAGCCGCCGCTGGTCGATCCGCCGGCCGATGCACTCACGCCGCAATGGTGGGGCCTGATCGATCACGCCGTGGCCGAGGCGGAGCGGCTGGGGATTACGCTGTCGCTCAACATCTGCGATGGCTGGGCTACGGCGAGCGGCCCCTGGATCACGCCCGACCTGTCGATGCAGGTGCTGACCTGGTCCGACACGCGCGCCACGGCCGGGCAGGGCGCGATCCGCCTGGCCACCCCGCCGATGCGGCGCAACTGGTATCGCGACGTGGCGGTGCTGGCATTTCCCTGGCCGGAAGCGCTGGACGAGACGAGCGCACGGCGCCATCCGCGCGTTTCCACCACCTTGCCGCTGGCCGGGCCACCGCTCGCGCGCCTGCTCGATCCCGGCAACGACCAGGACGTGTTCGACACCACCCAGGCCGGCCAGATCGACGTGGCTTTCGACCAGCCGTTCACGCTGCGCTCGGTCACCGTGCGCACGCCGTCGCCCTGGGGCTATTCCCCCGGCGTCTATCGCGCGGCCAATGCGCTGCGCGTGGAAGCAAGCGAGGATGGCGTCACGTTCCGTCCCGTTGGCCGGCTGGAATATCCCCAGCATGGCTGGCAGACCGACCTGACCACGCTGACCCACGCCTTGCCCGAAACCACCGCGCGCGTGTTCCGCTTCGTGCACGAGCCGCAGGCGCCCGGCCCCTATTTCGAGAATTACGATTTCGGGCAGGACGTGCGCCTGCGCCTGTTCAGCCTGGAGCTTTCGTCCCGGCCGGAAATCCACCAGATCGTGGGCAAGACGGCGGCGCAATGGTCGATCAGCCGCCGCACCGATGCGCGCGACGTTCCCGATGCGGTCTGCGTCGATCCGGCCAAGGTGCTCGACCTGACCGACAGGCTGGCGGCCGATGGCACGCTCGACTGGACCCCACCGCCCGGCCGCTGGCGCATCCTGCGCCTGGGCCACACCAGCAATGGCCGCGAGAACTCCGCCGCCGGGGGTGCGCAGGGGCTGGAAGTCGATCGCTTCAACGCGGCGGCAGTGACCATGCAGTTCGATCGCTGGTTCGGCGCCGCGCTCGATCGCATCGGCCCGGCGCGCGCGGGCAAAGTGTTGAACACGGTGCATGTCGATAGCTGGGAAGCCAGCGGGCAAAACTGGACGGCGGATTTTCCTGCCCGGTTCCAGGCCTTGCGCGGCTATGCCCTGCGCGTCTGGCTGCCGGTGCTGGCCGGCGTGCCGGTCGGCAGCGCAGAGCAGAGCGAGGCGATACTGCACGATTTCCGGCAGACCGTGGCCGATCTTACGCAAAGCGCGTTCTTCGAAACCATCGCGCGCCTGGCCCATGCACGCGGCTGCCGCTTCAGCGGGGAGCCGGCCAGCCCGACCTATGCCGTGGACGGCTTGCGCTGGGCAGAGGCGACCGATGTGCCGATGGGCGAATTCTGGCTGCGCACGCCGCGCAACGACAAGCCGACCGATGTGGCCGATGCGGTTTCGGGCGGGCGCATCTATGGCAAGCGGATCATTGCCACGGAAAGCTTCACCGAGAACGACATTCTCTGGGACGAGCACCCCGCGATGCTCAAGCCCTTGGGCGATCGGCACTATTGCCGGGGCATCAACCGCTTCATGCTGCACGTCTATACCGCGCAGCCGTTTCTCGATCGCGCGCCGGGGCTGACGCTCAACGGTATCGGCACGATGTTCAGCCGCACCCAGACCTGGTGGAGCCAGGCGCGCGGCTGGTTCGATTACCTGCGCCGCTGCCAGGCGGTGTTGCAACGCGGCCTGCCAGTGAGCGACGTGGCGGTGTTCACCGGGGAAGACATTCCCAACCGCGCGCTCTTGCCGCACCAGTTGGACGCGCCATTGCCGGCCGGCGTGGCCTATGACTCGATCAACCGCGATGCGCTGGTGCGCCTGGCGCGGGTGGAGCAGGGCGCGATCGTACTGCCCGGCGGCATGCGCTATCGCCTGCTCGTGCTGCGCGCGGGAGCGCGCTATTCCAGCGGCTTCCTCGCCGCACTCGAACGCCTGGTGCGGGCGGGCGCCACGGTGCTGGCACCGCCGCCGCTTGGTGCCGTCGGGCGAGAAGCCGATCCCGCGGCGTTCGTTGCGCAGTGCCGCCGGCTCTGGCCGGATGCCGGACGTCAGGGCGAAACCTGGCTGGGCGCCGGGCGCGTGGTCTGGGGGCAAAGCCC
>NZ_KE148393.1:7676-8620 GCF_000410615.1 Novosphingobium sp. B-7
CGGAATGTCGCCGGGCGCACGGTCCTGCCGCTGCGCCTGGCGCCGGGGGAAAGCCGGTTCATCGTTCTGAGCGACGGCGGCGTGGCACCGCATCTCGCACAGGCCCATCTCGCGGCCGGGCAAAGCCTGGAATGGCGTGGTGAGCGGCTGGTCATGGCCGGGGCTGGAGAAGCTCGGCTGCTGCGCAGCGACGGGCGGCGCCTGGCACCGGTGGCGCCGGCCATGCCCCCGGCAATCGAACTCGACCAGCCCTGGACGCTTAGCTTTGCCGGCTGGCGCGCCCCGCCCGAGCGGCTGACGCTGAAGCAGCCCGCGCTGTGGAGCGACCTTGCCCCCGATCGCGTGCGCTTCCATGCCGGATCGGGCACCTATGCCACGCAGATCGACCTGCCGCGCCACCTGCTGGTGCGCGATATCCGCCTGATGCTCGATCTGGGCGCAGTGCATGCCATGGCCGAAGTCGCGGTCAACGGGCGCTTGGCCGGCCGGCGCTGGATCGCACCCTTCCGGCTGGACATCACCGCATTCTTGCGGCCGGGATGCAACACGATCGCCATCACCGTCACCAACACCTGGCACAACCGCCTGGTGGGCGATCGCGTCTTGCCCGAAGCGGAGCGGGTTGCCTGGGTCTATCCCAAGCTGCGCGGCACCAAGGACTGGCTGCCGGCCCGCGATGCGCCGCTGCTGCCGGCGGGCCTGGCCGGTCCGGTCCGGATCGTGGCTAAGCCACTTGTGGACATTCCGGTCTAATGAGGCTGGACCGTCGCACCGCGCTGGCCGCGATCGGCGCGACGCCGCTGGTGGCCGGCGCCGGCAGGGCGCATTCTCTGCCACCGGGTGATCTGCTGGCGCAAGACTTGCGCGTGGAAGGGGTGGCCGAGCCCGCGGGGCTCGACCTGCTGCGTCCGCGCTTTTCCTGGGGCCTTGCCGCGCGCGATCCA
>NZ_KE148394.1:0-2425 GCF_000410615.1 Novosphingobium sp. B-7
CGGCCATCGGCGGTTTCCAGGCGCACCTGCCCGGGCAACGCTGCCCAGGCTGTGCACGCGCACCGTCAGCTTGCGGCCCTGCCGCACCACGTCGTCGGCTCCGATACCGAGGTCAGGGCGGTGTTCGGGTTGGATGGCGGCACGCCGCGCCAGACGGAAGGTCAACACCGTGGTCTGCCCCGGAGCCAGACGCACCGGAATGGAACCGCCGCGTTCCATTTCCACCTCACGCGTAGTGACCGGCCCGCTTGGCGCGTCGGCATCGCCTGCGGCAAGGCCCTGAGTCATGGTCCAGGTGCCGGCCACCACGTTCCAGGTGCCCATATCGGCCAGCTGTTCGTGCGCGGTGGTGTTGTGGGCCAGCACGGTAAAGCCTTCGGGCGTGGCATCGCGCACCAGGATCGCCACCTGCACCGCTGCCTCGGGATCGGCAAAACGCCAGCTCACGGCATTGCCCGGCCAGGTCTGGTTGCGCTTGAGCGCAATGCCGCCCAGCCGCTCGCGCTGGAGCAGTTCGTTGGGCGCTTCCACCCGATCGGTCCACCAATGGCCCTGGGTATACATATACATGTGCTGCGCCTTGTCGGCGATGCCGGCGGCGTTGAGCGCTTCGAGCCAGGCGCGGTTTCCGGTGGTGTTCCATGCCTCGAACCGGGCGATATCGTTGCCGGCCTGCGCGGCTTTCAGCGTCGCCTCTTGCCATTCGCGGCGCTTGCCCAGCACGGTCAGCGCGTTTTCGTTGAGTTCTCCCAACGCCGAGAAATTGCCGGGCGCCAGCCGGCCCAGCACCGGGCGCAGGTATTTGTCATCGCCGGTAAAGCGCCAGGCCGCCCAGGCCGATTGCATCGGCAGGCTGGCCCCGCCACCATCGCCGGCCCGCTCCGCATCGCTGTTCCAGCTGATATCGTTGGGAAAACGCCACAGCCCATCGGCCCCCTGCTTGCCATGGGCGAGCAGGCCATCGATCAACCCGGTCACCAGATGGCGCGCGGTGGGATCGGCGTTGTACAGCCCCAGCAGCACCGGCGTGTGCATGATGACAAAGCCATAGGGCTTTTGCCAGGCCCAGGGCTCGTCGCGATAGATGTGCCGCCCGCCATACCAGCTTGACGAGATGTGCATGTGCCCGGCCGGATTGGTGCGGATAAGGCCGTCCAGCGCCTTGACCGTGGCCATCATCCGCTCGACCGCCTTGGGCTCTCCCCAGTTGAGATAGAGCCGTTCGGCATCGGCATTGATGCCTTCTTCATAGACGTGCAGTTCGTCGCTGGTGATATAGCTCAAGCCGTTGACGATCATGCCGTTCTGGTAAACCGCATCAGACAGCGCGCGCAGCGAGGCGTTGATCTTGTCGGGATCGACCCCCATCAGCGCCAGCCCCGGCCATTGCTGCGTCAGGTCGGTATCATCAGAAATGCCACCGCCGAAATCGCCATAGGGCACCTGGCGGTTGTCGATCCACCAATTGACGAACTGCCGCGCCAGCTTGAGGTCTTCGAGCTGGCGGAACGCCCACAGCGGCATGCCGGCCGGCGGCGTGGGCTGGACGAAGGGGGGCAACTGGTTGGCCGAATAGCCGATATCGGCCCAATAGCGCCGCGCCTCCAGGTTATCGGGATCGACCCGTAGCAGATCGCTGATATCGCCATAGAGCCGGCGATAGAGCGCGGCGCGTTTCGACGCGGTGTGCTCCTCCACCAGGAAGGCCCAGTTGTCTTTCACCTGGTTGAAGCGATCGGCCACGTGTTCCTTGAGCGCCGCGGCGCGATCCTTGAACACCAGCCGCACGCCCATGCCATCGAGCGTATCGGCACCGAAATCGGGCGCGGCCGAAGCAACGGTGAGATAAAGGCTGTCACCAGTGAGGATGCGATCGCGCAGAGGGAGCCACAGCGTGCGCGCCTCTCCCGGCTTTACCGACACCTGCACGTCGATCATGTCGCGCTCGGGCCAGATCGGGTCTTTGACGCGGATATCCAGCGGGATCAGCCCCTGCGCGTTGGGCGTGGCATGCAGCGCCGGCAGATCGAGCGCCACGCCATCCAAGCCATCGTGGCTGTTTCCCCAGCCATAGTTCCAGGCGCGGGCCAGCGGGCGCCCGGCCGGCGCATCGCCAAAGTTCGACGGGATCAGCACGTGCACCAGCGGCAGATGCGCGCCCGCCTCGCGCCGGGTCGCCGGGCCGCCAGCCGCGCTACCCGCGCCCACTGCCGCGCGCACGCCCTCGCTCGGCAAGGCGACCACCGTTGCCCGCTCTGCCAAGGGATAGCGCCCGGCGATGAAGGCATTGAGCGGCGCCAGCGCGCCCGGATCGGTGGCGGCCTCGCTGCGCACGGTATAGCGCAACTGGAACGTGCCATCCGGCACCGCGCCGGGCTTGATGTCATAGGCCCAGATTTCCTGGATCGGCTGGTCCTGCATCACA
>NZ_KE148394.1:2435-5341 GCF_000410615.1 Novosphingobium sp. B-7
TCACATTGGTAAAGCGCAGCACGCCGCCCTGGCGCGGCGCCAGGTCGGTGACCGAGCGCACCACGCCCTGTGGCCGGGCCGCCAGTTTCTGCCAGTTGCCTTGGCCATCGGCCGACCATTCCAGCGCGCCATAGGCCGCGCCGCGAATCTCCACGCGGTTGAAGGCCGCATCGGCCGGCACTGTCAGGCTATAGGCCTTGCCCCCTTCGACATAGACGTTCCAATCGGGCAGTTCGAAATAATCGTCACGGCCGGGCAGGCGCGATCGGTTGTAAACGCCCGGCCAGGTGGTTTCGGCAATGCCATCCACCCCTTTCCACATCCACTCCTTGAGATCCTTGGCATCGGCAAATTCCACCTTGCGCACGGTGGTGACCGGCGCGGACAGTGGTGGCGGCATCTGGCTGTCCCACCCGAAGCGGTGCAGCCAGGCGGTGCGCGGCGCGGAAGCCGCCGGAGAGGGCGCAGATGGCGGCGCATCACCATGCGCGGCCAGCGCGGCCACGCCGGGGCCATCAAGCATGTGGTCATAGACGCGGATATCGTCGAGATCAGACCCGCGCATGAAGTTATAGCGGCTTTGCACCTGGTGCGGGGCGATCACCCGGCCCGCCAGGCCAAACTGATCGAGCCCCATGTCGAGATCGGCAGCCTGCGCCTTGGCCGCCACTTCGCGCCCGTCCCAGAACAGCTTGATGCCGCGCGCCTCGTCCCAGGCAAAGGCGATGTGGTGCCACGCATCGGGCGCCGGGGCTTGCGGGATTGTCCAACTGACCCGCACGCGCGAGAGATTGGCGTCGGTAACGAAGGCGTCAAACCCATGGCCGTTCCAATCGATGCGCAGGAACGCCATGTCCCAGCTGGAATGATCGGCGGCGGCGGCGCGGAAAATCACGAAGGGTGCTTCGCCCACCGGGGTGTGGCTGCGCCAGAAGAATGCCAGCGTGCCGCGCTGGGCATAGATATTGCTCGGCGCATTCCACGCGACATAGCCACCATCGGCCCAGCGCCCCGCCCCGCCCTGCGCGCCATCGGGAACGATCGCCACGTCGCTCTGGAAATTGGGCACGGCATCGCCGCCGGCCTGGGCAGCGATGAAATCGCGATCGAGCGGGGCATGGAACAGCAGGCCATCGGCCGGTGCCGCACGCGCGGCGGTGGTGTTCGCCAGGCAAGCCAGGGCCAGCAACGAGGCACCACGCAAGAGCGGATGGGACACGGCAATTCTCCCGATAATTTCAACATTATCTTGTTACGTCACCCCGGACTTGATCCGGGGTCCCGCTTTCTTCTGCTCGGTCCCACGAAGAAGCGGGACCCCGGGTCAAGCCCGGGGTGACGAAGGTGACAGGTTACTAACTTTGTTCATGATTCCAGCACACGAAACCGGAAATCGCGAAAGCGCGCCTCGCCCTTGCCTGCAGCATAGAGGCCGGGGCGCAGCATCAGGAAACCGCCGCGCACGTTGTGGTGATAGCCCGAAACCTCCATCCCCCGGTCAAAGCGCTGCCAGGTCTGGCCATCATCGCCGCTGGTGTGCAGCGAAACGATATGCCGATCGTTGCGCAGGCGCATGCGCAGGCGGCGACCATGCGGATTGGCGGGGCGGCCGCGCTCCATGCCATATTGGTGGGTGACGAACGCCTTGGCGTCAAAGCCCAGCCCGCAATAGAGCGCCTGGTCATAGAACAGCAGCAGGCCGGCGGTGGTTTCGGGATCGATGTCGATCGTGCAGGCAAATTCATAGGCCTGGTCCCCGGCGATAAGCAGCAGCGGAGAGGAATCGGCCGGCGCCGTGCCGCGCGCGGCCAGGTGCAGGCAATGATCGGCCACACGCACGCGGCGCGCTTCATCCGGCGCGGGCTTGAAGAAATTCCACCGCTTGCCCAGCGCCGGCGTGGCGAAATCGTCTGACAGCGGCAGCCCGTGCGGGCCCGACGGGTGCCCGCCGCGCGGGCTGGGCAAGGGCGTGGAGAGATCACCGCCCTTCATGCGGAACCAGCCATCGGCGGTCCATTCCACCGGATCGAGCAGGGTCTGGCGGCCCAGGGTCCAGTAATCGCGTTCGAAACCGTGATAGACCGACCACCAATCGCCACCCGGCCCCGGAAATAGCGTGGCATGGCCGCGTGACCACCACGCCTCTTCCCGGCTGCGCGTGCGCACGATCGGGTTGTGCGGGCAGTTTTCCCACGGCCCGTGGATGGAGCGGGAGCGCGCGGCGATGACCATGTGCCCGGTCGGCGGGCCGGCCGTGCCGCCTACCGCCGTGATCAGATAGAACCAGCCGCCATGGGAAACGATCTTGGGCCCCTCGGGCGAAAAGCCTTCGACTGGCCAGCGCTCTGCCGAGGCATCGGAATAGCGCCAGGGATCATAGACATGCTGCACAGCGCCGATCGTCGACAGGCCATCGGCAGCCAGCGCCACGCGGTCTCCGCCCGACAGGAACAGCCAGCGCGAGCCGTCTTCGCCCACGGCATGGCCAGGGTCGATATGGTCGGGCAGGCCCAGGTTGATCGGCGCGCTCCATGGCCCGGCGATCTGATCGGCCCAGATCACATAAGTGGCGTTGGGCCGCGCCTTGGCAGCGAAATAGATGAAATAGCGCCCGGCGTGGCGGCACAGATCCGGCGCCCACACCGCGCCGACATTCTGCGTCAGCGCGGCGGTGACCGGTTGCCAGTTGAGCAGGTCGCGCGAATGCCAGATGACCAGGCCCGGATAGGAATCGAAAGTGGAGAAGGTCATGTAGTAATCATCGCCATCCTTCAGGATCGAAGGATCGGGATGATCGCCGGCCATGATCGGATTGCGATAGGTGCCGTTGCCCTGATCGGCGACGCGCTGGCCATCGAACCCACGCGGGCGCGCGGCAGGCGCGGCCGTGGCGGGAAGGCTGGCCA
>NZ_APCQ01000153.1:0-10612 GCF_000410615.1 Novosphingobium sp. B-7
GAAGCCCCTGGCGCCACCACGCTGCCGCCCGCCCGGCGCCCACGCTGGCGGCCATCTGGTGCTGGGCCTGGCCGGCGCTGCCAGCCTTGTCGCCAGCGGCTATTGGTGCCTGATCGCCTCTGACCTCTATGTTTCGGAAACCGACGTGGTCGTGCAGCGGGCTGACATGGGCGCGATCGATCCGGGCGGGCTGAGTGGCCTGCTGTCGGGCCTGGCTGGCGCGGGCGGCGGCAATCGCAATGACCAGATGCTGCTGCGCAACCACCTGCTTTCGCAAGACATGCTCGCCCGGCTCGACGCCCGGCTGCACTTGCGCGCGCACTATGCCGATCATCGCCACGACTGGCTTTCGCGCCTCGGCGCCGCCAACGCGCCGATGGCGCGCTTTCGCGATTACATGAAAGCGCGCGTCCGCGTCGATTATGACGACAATGCCGGCGTGCTTCATGTGGAGGCCAGCGCCTATGACCCGGCCACGGCGCAGGCGATCGTGGCGGCCATGCTGCACGAAGGCGCCGCTTTCATGAACGCCAACGATCACCGCCTGGCCCAGACCCAGGTGGATTTCCTGGCCAGCGAAGCGGCGCAGATGGGCAAGCGCAACCAGCAGGCCCGCCAGGCCGTGCTCGATTTTCAGAGCAAGGAAGGCATGGTGTCGCCCGATGGCACGCTCGATGCCGTGGCCGGCACGATTGCCCAGCTTGAAGCGCGCAAAAGCGCCTTGCAGACGCAATTGGGCACGTTGGAAGCCTACCTGGTTTCGGCCCATCCCGACGTGGTGGCCGTGCGCCAGCAGATCGGTGCGATCGATACCGAACTGGCGCGCGAACGCGCCCGCGCCGCCGCGCCCGAGCCGGGCGCGCTCAACCGCCGGGCTGATGCGTTCCGCCAATTGCAGCAGGAAGCGCAGTTCAGCCAGTCGCTCTACCAGACGACGCTGGCCGCGCTGGAAAAGGGGCGGATCACCGCGATGCAGGCGATGAAGCAAATCTCGGTGGTCCAGGCGCCAACCCTGCCCGAATATCCCGCGCGCCCGCGCCGGCTCTACAACGCCCTGGTCTTCACGCTCGCCGCGTTTCTTGCTGCGGCCATTGCACTGCTGCTGGTGTCGGTGGTGCGCGACCACGTCGACTGATCTTTCCCACCCTTCGGTTTGCCAAAAAGGAGCGCCTACCCATGCGCCGCACCTGCCGCCCCATGCCCAGCCCTGGTCGGCTGGCGCTGGGCCTTTCGCTCGCCTTCACCGCCCTGGCCGCGCCTTTGCCAGCCCTGGCGCAGGGATTGCCGCCTGGCGTGATGGGCCAGATGCTGCAAAGCGCCGATCCGGCCACGCTGGCTGCCATCGCCAATGCCATGGGCAATACCGGCGGTAGCGGCACCAGCCTGCCCGCCATGCCGCTTGCCGTGCCGACCGCCAGCCCCAATCCCGCGCAGCCGGTGCCGGTGGATGGCGCGGCCCCTTCCGTGGCGCCGGGCAATACGGCCGCTTCCGGGCAGTATGTTGCCAACGCGATCAGCCCGGTGTTCGGTGCACAGCTGTTCACCGGCGCGTTTGCCCGCGCGGGCGCAGCGCATTTCAACCCGGATTACGTGATCACCCCGGGTGACCAGGTAGTGCTGCGGCTGTGGGGTGCATTCCAATATGCCCAGGTCCAGACCGTGGACCCGCAGGGCAACGTGTTCCTGCCCAACATCGGCCCGATCCATCTGGCCGGGGTGCGCAACCAGGATTTGCAACGCGTGATCACCGGGGCAGCGGCGGGCACGTTTCGCAGCAACGTCTATGTCTATGCCTCGCTGGCAGAGGCGCAGCCGGTGCGGGTGTTCGTCGGCGGCTTCGTGCGGCGACCGGGGCTCTATGATGGCACCAGCATGGACGGCTTGCTGCACTATCTCGATGCGGCCGGCGGCATCGATCCCGATCGCGGCACGTTCATCGATGTGGAGGTCAAGCGCGGGGAGCAGGTGCGCGCGCACGTGAACCTCTACCAGTTCCTTTTTCGCGGGGTGATGCCGCCCTTGCCACTGGCCGATGGCGACGTGATCTTTGTCGGCCCGCGCCAGCAGACGGTGACGGTGCTGGGCCTGGCCAACAATGCCAATGTCTTTGAATTTCCGCGCAATGCCCATCCCACCACGGCCGATGTCGCCCTGCTCGCCGGGCCGCAGCCGGTTGCCACCCACATGCGCATTACCCGCGCCACTGGGCCGATCCGCAATGTCGACTATCGCCCACTGGGCGAGGCCGGCGCCCTGCCGGTGGGCAATGGCGATACCATCGAGTTCACCTCGGACCAGAAAAACGGCACGATCACCGTGCGGATCGAGGGAGAGCATGAAAGCCGGCAGGAATATGTGCTGCCCTATGGCGCGCACCTGGGCGACTTGTTGCGCCAGATCCGCTTTTCCGAGCGATCGGATGCGACCAGCATCCAACTGTTCCGGCAAAGCGTGAAGGACCGCCAGAAGACCATGCTCGACGCCAGCCTGCACAGCCTGGAGCAGGCGGCGCTGACCGCGCGATCGGGCACCAACGATGAAAGCCAATTGCGCCACAACGAGGCAGACCTGATCCTGCAATGGATCGACCGCGCGCGGAAGGTGCAGCCATTGGGCCAGGTGGTGATCGGACAAGGCCCCGCGCGCGATGACCTGCTGCTGGAAAACGGCGATCTGCTGCGCGTGCCGACTCGCGATGGGCTGGTGCTGGTGAGCGGGGAAGTGCTGTTCCCCAATGCCGTGGCCTGGCAGGCCGGGCTCGACGCCACCAGCTATGTCGAGCGGGCCGGCGGCTTTACCCAGAAAAGCGCCGCACGCCGGATCGTCGTGGCCCATGCCGATGGCAGTTTCGAGGAAGTGGCCGCGCAAAGCCGCGCGGTGCGCAGTGGCGATGATCTGCTCGTGCTGCCGCGCATCGACACCAAATCGCGCCAGATCCTCAAAGACATGACGCAGATCCTCTATCAGATCGCGGTTAGCGCCAAAGTGGTGCTAGGGCTTTGATCCTCGCTGTGTTTTTTGCTGTTCATGACTGGCGCGCGGCCCCTATGCTGGGTGCCTCAGCCCGCCGGAGACCGCATGATCGCCGCATTGCCACCGACGATCGAACCGGCCGTTCCGGCAGTATCGGCCACGACGCCAGTGCCGGTGCCGCCAGCGGCCGACGTGATCGAGGTGACCGCCGCGCGCACGCCCGCCACCCTGCATATCGACCGGCGCACCTACCAGGTGCAGCAAACCCCGCAATCGGCGCAGAAGGATACGCTGCAATTGCTGCGCGGGCTGCCCGCCGTGACGGTAACCCCTGATGACCAGATCCTGTTGCTGGGCGCCGGGAACGCCAGGATCTATGTCGATGGGCATCCCTACGCCGGCAATGCGCAGCAATATCTGCGCACCCTGCACGGCAGCGATATCGCGCGGATCGAGGTGATCACCAACCCTTCGGCGCAGTTTTCCGCCGAAGGCACAGGCGGCGTGATCAATCTTGTGCTGCGCGAGACACAGCGCACCGGCTGGTCGGGTAATGCCAGCGTGGAAACCTCCAGCTATGGCCATGGCCTGCTCGATACGACGCTGCATTACCGACGCGGGCGGTGGAGCTATGAACTGAAAGCAGGCGGCAACATCGGCACGATGGTGCGCGCACACGATGCCGCCAGCCGCCGCGTCGAGTCCGATGGTGGCGGTGCGGCCACGGCCTATACGCGATCGGGGCAGACCGATACCGGCGGCACCGACGGCCGGCTAAGCGGCAAGGCGACCTACGAGATCGACGCCAAGACCACCGTGTCGCTGGGCCTGGGCGGTGGAGGCGGCCACGATATCACCCACACCCGCGCCAGCTATCAGGGCCTCACCCCCGATTTCAGCAGCTTTGCCGAAACCCGGCGGTTGAGCAGCATGGCCAGTTTCCTGACCGGCGAACTCGATGTCGATCATCGCGGCACGCGCGAGGGGGAGACTCTCACCGCCACGGCGCAGCTCTATACCAACCCCGTGGTGCGGGATGAAACCGTGGCCCGGTTCAGCAACGGCGGTGGCTTTGCCACGGTCTTGCGCAATCCCACCACCACGATCGACGGGCAGGTGGACTGGAAGCACCCGATCGCCGCGCACCGGTTGCTTTCGCTGGGCACCAGTTGGCACCGCGACAGCACATCGCAGGCCTATTCCCTGAGCAGCGAGGCAAGCGACGGCGCACCGGCAACCCTTGCCAACGATCGCTTTGCCGGGCGCAGCACCACGCTGGCGGCCTATGCCACGCTGCAGCAGACGCTGGGCAAGCTGACCATCGCCCCCGGTCTGCGCGCCGAACGCAACGTGCGCCAGATCGACAGCCCGGGTGAAGACCGCCTGGTGCTTGGCCGCACCGCCGTTTTTCCCAGCCTGCATATCCAGTTCGCGAGCAGCAAGATGCTGACCCTGGCGGCCAGCTACAGCCAGCGGATCGAGCGGGCACCGCTCGACTATCTGCGCCCCTATACCGTGGTCGAAGACCCGCTCACCCTGTTCCAGGGCAACCCTGCGTTGCAGGACCAGACCACCGCATCGTGGGAAGGCAGCCTGCAATACCGGCGCGGCGCGATCGAAACCAATCTCACTGCCTATTGGCGCACGACCAGCAATGTGTGGAGCACGACCTATGCCGCCACCGCGGCAGGGGCGAGCATCTATGGCTATGTCAATGCCGGCCGCAGCCGCAGCGCCGGCGCGCAGTTCGATCTGAGCGCGCCGCTGCTGCGCCATGTCAAGCTCAGCGCCAGCGCCAACCTGTTCGACCAGCGCAACCCGATCGATGTGCCGGGCGGGCAGCAGTTGCTGCACACCATGCGCGCCAGCACCAACGGCACGCTGGAATGGAGCGGCACCGCGCGAGGCGACGTGCCGGCTGACGTCGCGCAGTTGCAATGGTCGTACAACAGCCCGTCGCGCGACTGGCAGGTACGCAGCGCCGCCTGGGGCGAAGCAAGCATGGTCATGACCCACAGTTTCGATCGCACGCTATCGCTGTCGGCCACGCTGCGCGTGCCGGGCCGCACGCGCCAGGAACTCTCTGCGCCGCTCGTGCAGGGAACATCGTGGCGCCAGCGCACAACGGAATTTCAGCTCAAGCTGCTCAAGACATTGGGCTGATGCCTGCCGCTATCACGCCTGATCCGGCAGCGCGCGATAGCGGAAGGCACGGAACACCACCTGCCCCTTGCCGGCGGCAAACAGCGCGGGACGCAGGCTGAGCAGATTGTCGAGCGTGTTGGCATTGTACCCCTCGACATAGCTGCGCACGCCATGGCGCGTCCAAGCCTGGCCATCGAGGCTGTAGTAGAAGGTCACTACCTGCCGTTCGTTGGTAATGCGCATGTGCAGGCGGCGCGTGGGCGGCGCCGGTTCCTGCCAATAGGTGGGCTTGCCGCCCCGATAGCTGATCATGCGCCGTCCATCGATGCCCATGCCCAAGAACAGCCGGTCATCGAAGAACAGCAGCAGGCCACCATGCGTTTCGCCTTGCAGTTCGACATCCACCTCGATCGCATAGGCGCGGTCCCCCACTTGCTGGGTCAGCACCGTGGCATCCTGCGGACTGCTGCCCTTGGCAGCCAGCGCCAGGCTGTTGCCAGACACCTGCACGCGCGCGCTGTCCGAGGGCGCGCTGGCATAGAGCGACCACAGGCGACCGAGTCCATCGGCGGCAAAGTCGTCGGAATGCGCAAGGCCATGAGGCAACGCCTGGCCGCCAGGCTTGGCCAGCGGCTGTGAAAGGTCACCCCCGGTGGCGCGGAACCAGCCATCGGCGGTCCATTCGATGGGCTCCAACAAGGTTTGCCGGCCCAACGTGAGATAGCCGTTTTCATAACCGTGATAGACCATGAACCAGCGCCCGCCCGGCCCTTCCACGACGGTGGCATGGCCGCGCGACCACCACGGGTCGGCATCCGATGCGGCGCGCACGATCGGGTTGTGCGGGCAATTCTCCCAGGGTCCGTTGATCGATCGCGACCGTGCGACCGCAACCATGTGCCCTGTCGCCGGGCCACTGGTGCCACCCACCGCGTTGACGAGGTAGAACCACGGCCCACGGCGAAACAGCTTGGGGCCTTCGGGAGACCACGCCTCGGTGATCCAGTCATCGGGATAATGCCATGCCTGGTAGGCGGTTTCGACCGGGCCAGCGGTGGCCAAGCCATCGGCAGTCAGGCGCACCCGCTTGCCACCATTGAAGAACAGGTAGCGGTGGCCATCCTCGCCCACGACATGGCCAGGATCGATCAGTTCGCCGATCCCAAGATCGATGGGATCGCTCCACGGCCCCTCCATCGACGGCGCGTGGATGACGTAGATATTGGCAAAACTCGCGAGCGGCGGTGACCACGGCGCCTTCATGAACGGGATGTAGATGAAATAGCGATCGCCATGCTTGGCAATATCGACCGCGAACACGGTGCCCAGCGGCTTGGTCAGGGCCGGGCCGAGCGGGCGCCAGTTCACCAGATCGCGCGAATGCCAGATCAGCAGCCCGGGCGCCGCATCGAACGACGAATGCGTCATGTAATAATCATCGCCGTCCTTCAGCACCGAAGGATCGGGATAGTCGCCCGCCAGGATGGGGTTGAGGTAGCGCCCATCACCCATGTCGGCCTTGCGCTGACCCTCAATGCCGCGCGGCCAGGCAGGCCGGAACGACTGGCCGCAGGCACGCCGGTCGTCGGTTGCCAGCGCCTGCCCCGACGCCGCGCCCGCCCCGACGCCCGAGCCTGCCACGGCACTGGCGAGCGCGAGCTTGATGGTTGCGCGGCGGGTTTGCATTGGCCTCTCCAAATTAGAATTATCATACCTGTATGAACTGGGCGCTGGCGCATGGCAAGGTGGCACCAGGCGTGGCTGGCCGGAGGGGCGGGCCGGTATAGCGGCCATGACCAAATTGTCATGGAACACATCCTCCACCCCGCGCTTTATCGCCGCAAAGGAGATTTCTCGATGCGCAAGGCTCTGGTTCTGATCGCTGCGATGGCTGCCACTGCGACCGTTTCGGTCCAGCCGGCCATGGCCAAGGGATGCATCCGCGGCGCCATGGCCGGCGGCGTTGCCGGTCACTTCGTTGGCAAGGGCCATGCGCTGGCCGGTGCTGCGGCAGGTTGCATCGTTGCCCATCACCACTATGCCAAGAAGGCCCGTGAAGCCAAGGCCGCTGCGCACGCAGGCCATCCGGGTTGAAGATCACCCCGGATCGCCGGCATGCCGCGCTAGAGGCGCGCCGGGCGCTGAAAATGGCGCGCTCGGTGCACGCCTATGTGCGCGGCAATACGGCACAATTTTATGAATGGCTGGAAGCCTCGCCGGTTATGGCCAAAGTGCCGGTGGGGCCGAAGGTGTGGATCTGTGGCGATTGCCATCTTGGCAATCTCGGGCCGCTGGCAGATCGGCACCACGATTTCGCCATCCAGATCCGTGATCTTGACCAGACGGTGATCGGCAATCCGGCGTTCGATCTTATTCGCCTGGGCCTTTCGCTGGAAACGGCGGCGCGCAGCTCAGACCTACCGGGCATTGTAACCGCGCAGATGCTGGCCGCGATGATCGACGGCTATTCCCGCGCGCTTTCCCCCGAACCGGAAGACGATCCCACCGAGCCAAAGGTGGTGCGCGCGGTGCGTCGCCGTGCGGCCGGGCGCAAATGGCGCCATCTTGCCAACGAGCGGATCGACGGCCCCACGCCCAGCCTGCCGCTGGGCAAGCGTTTCTGGCCCTTGGCGGCGGCCGAACGCGACGCCATTACCGCCCTTTTCGACGATCCAACCGTGCGCACCAAGGCGCTGGCCCTGGCCGGGCATGCCGGCGATGGGCGGGTGCGCGTGCTGGATGCGGCCTATTGGCGCAAGGGGTGCAGTTCGCTGGGCCGGCTGCGCTATGCCGTCGTGCTTGGCGTTGGCGCGCAGGACAAGGGCCCGGAATACCTGGCGCTGGTGGATATCAAGGAAGCGGTGCATTCCGTGGCGCCAGTTGCCGATGGGGTGGCGATGCCCAGCAACCCGGCCGCGCGCGTGGTTGCGGGGGCTTGTGCGCTGGCGCCCAATCTGGGGGAACGGATGATCCCGGCCCATCTCTTGGGCAAGCCCGTGGTGCTGCGCGAACTGGCGCCGCAGGACCTCAAGATCGAGGTGGAGCAGTTCTCGCGCCGCCAGGCCGTGTCGGCGGCATCCTATCTCGCCTATATCGTCGGCATGGCCCATGCCCGGCAGATGAGCGACGATGTGCGCCGCGCTTGGCAAGACGCATTGCAACCAGCCCCTGCCGACGACCAGGCGCCATCGTGGCTGTGGCGCAGCGTGGTCGATCTCGCCGCCCGGCACGAGGCGGGCTATCTCGACCATTGCCGCCGCCTCGCGTGATGCGGCGCCACTGACGCGGCCTGAGCGTCCCCCGGAAAACTTGAATCCGCAGCGATTCCCGCCCTGTGGCGCGGGTGAAATCGTGCGCCAGCGTTATGCATGCAGCGGGTCGCATCCGAAACGAAGTTAAATACTCAGTATTTGTGCGGATGGCGCTTTAGCCGCGTCCGCGATTGATTGCTTCCGGAGGTTTCTGGGCTCGCGAGGCGGGCGGAACTGGGGAATGATCCTTTCACCGGCAGCATCACGCCGCCGATCACTCGCAATACGGTCGCCCGCGCGGCGGTGGCTCCGGTCTGCCATCCACTGGCCGAACCACCGTCCGCCATGGCGGCCCACTGCGCACCGGTTTCGCGGCTTTGGCCGGGCGTGCCGCCATCGGCATTCCGGCCAAGGCCCGGGGCTCTGCAATCTTAAGGCTTTTGCCACGGGATATCACGTAGGAAAGGGGGCATGCGCCATGGCCACTGCGGCGCCTTTGAGGGATGAAACCGAAGAGATGATGACCCCAGCCCACCGCTTCAAGCGGGTTTCCGTGATCGGCCTTGGCTATATCGGCCTGCCGACGGCCGCCGTCTTCGCCTCGCGCGGGATCGAAGTGATCGGTGTGGACGTCAACGAAATCGCCGTGCAGACGATCAACAAGGGGCGCATCCACATCGTGGAGCCCGATCTTGACATGGTCGTCCACGCAGCAGCGCGCGAAGGTCGCCTGCGCGCCACGCTGCGCCCCGAACCGGCCGATGCCTTCCTCATCGCCGTGCCCACGCCGTTCCGCGATGGGCACGAACCGGACCTTTCCTATATCGAGGCGGCTGCCAACGCGATCGCCCCGGTTTTGGCCAAGGGCAACCTGGTGGTGCTCGAATCCACCTCGCCGGTCGGCACGACCGAGCAGATCGCCGCGTGGCTGGCGCAAGCACGGCCCGACCTGACTTTCCCGCAAGATGCGGGCGAGGCGGCAGACATCGCCGTGGCCTATTGCCCCGAACGCGTGCTGCCCGGGCATGTCCTGCGCGAACTGGTGGAGAATGACCGCGTGATCGGCGGCCTCACTCCGCGCTGCTCGGCCGAGGCGGTTTCGCTCTACAGCACGTTCGTGAAGGGCGAATGCGTGGTGACCAGCGCGCGCACGGCGGAAATGTGCAAGCTGACCGAAAACGCCTTTCGCGACGTGAACATCGCCTTTGCCAACGAACTGTCGATCATCTGCGACAAGCTGGACATCAGCGTGTGGGAGCTGATCCGGCTGGCCAACCGCCATCCGCGCGTCAACATCCTGCAGCCCGGCCCGGGCGTGGGCGGACACTGCATCGCGGTGGACCCGTGGTTCATCGTCAACCGCAGCCCGGAAGAGGCGCGGCTGATCCACACCGCGCGCCAGGTCAACGACAGCAAGCCACACTGGGTGGTTGAAAAGGTGCTGGCCGCCGCCCGCGCCGTCGCCGCGCGCAAGGGCTGCACGCCCGATCAGGTGCGCGTCGCCACCTTTGGCCTCGCCTTCAAGCCCGATATCGACGATCTGCGCGAAAGCCCGGCGGTGGATATCGTGAAAGACCTGTCCACCCATTTCACCCGGCCCTTGCTGGTCGTGGAACCCAACATTGCCGTGCTGCCGCCCGCGCTGGCGGCCTGCGGCGTGGAACTGATCGATGGCTTTGCCGCCCTCGACCAAGCCGATGTCTGGACCCTGCTGGTTGACCATCGCCCGTTCAAGACCGTTTCGCCCAAGCGGCGCGACGGGGTGGAGATCGTCGACGCGCGCGGGATCTGGACGGACTGAGCACCCGATCCGCAAGGCCTGCTGTCTTATACGCAGCCGGGCCGGCGGATGACGCGGCCAAGGTGGCGCCATGCCACCGCTACCGGCCATGCGTTTCGGATCGGGTGTTCGCCACAGCTATGCTCGCCCCGCCTCGCCGGGGCGCCGTGGGGAGCCGATGACCGACACGCAAACCCTTGCCCATGCGCTGCCCGCGCCATCATGCCCTGCACCCGCGCTGGCAACGGCATCGGCACTGGCCCTGTCACCAGCGCTGGGCCAGGAAAGCGGGGTCATGCAAGGCGGCAATGACGGCGCCGGTATCTCCCCCGGCGATGGCGACCACAGCGACGCTGCCGCAGATGCCGCCGCCGCTCCGTGCGTCAACCGTGGCGACAGCGCGGCACTGCTCGCAGCCGATCTCGCCGCCCATGCCGCAGAGGCGGCAGCGTGGCGCGCCGCC
>NZ_KE148395.1:0-16154 GCF_000410615.1 Novosphingobium sp. B-7
GCCGGCGGCACCGCCTCGAGCACGGCCAGCATGCGCCGCCGCCGCCCCGCCGATGCGGCCGACCAGCCATGGCGCCCGGCAATGTCGATCGAATAGACATCGGCCCCGCCCAGCGCATGGGCCAGTTCGCGCTCAAGGCATTCGGCCAGCAGCCCATCGCCCAGGTTGGGGCTGTACTTCACGTTGAGTAGCGCCACGCGCAGCGGTTGGCGCCCAGCCGACGTGCCGGCCGGCGCACCAGGTGGAACTGGAGCATCCCCCACAGGCGGGGCAGGGGAAGCGGATGAGAGCGACATCGCAGGCAGCGTCCTTGGGCCGGAAAACAGCAGGGCACCGGAACGGCCGCGCGCGGCCTTGTCCCGATGCCCTTAGTGTTCCTGTCCTGCTGCGCTGCGGCAAGGATCGATGCAGCCACAACCCGACCGTTACGGACCGATCGGCGCCCCGATCAGGGCGTCAGCCCGCCGCCGAGCACTTCATACAGCGTGACCATGTTGGTCGCCCGCGCCAGCCGCGCGGTGACCAGCGCCTGCCGCGCCGTGTAGGCGGTACGTTCGGCGTCGAGCGGTTCCAGGAACGTGTTGATGCCGTTCTGATAGAGCGACTGGGTGATGCGTGCCGCCTTTTCGGCGTTGGCAAGATTGCTTTCCTGCGCGGCCACCTTGTCGTCGATCGTGCCGCGCCGGGCCAGGGCATCGGCCACTTCGCGAAACGCGGTCTGGATCGACTTTTCATAGGCCGCCACCGCCGCATCGCGGCTCGCCTTGGCATAGGCGAGGTTGCCGGCATTGGCGCCGCCATCGAACAGTGTCTGCGTGGCGCTGCCGCTGGCCGACCAGGCAAACGTGCCGCCGCTGAACAGCCCCGACAGGCTGGAACTGGCCAGGCCAAGCAGGCCAGTCAGCGAGATCGACGGGAAGAACGCCGCCCGGGCCGCGCCAATGCGCGCGTTGGCGGCTTTCAGGGTATGCTCTGACTGAAGCACGTCTGGCCGGCGCAGCAGCACGTCAGACCCCAGGCCCACCGGCAGGCTCGCCAGCGTCTGGCGCCCGTCACCCAGGGTCTTGGGCAACAGTGTTTCGGGCACCGGCGCACCCACCAGCAGTTCCAGCGCGTTGCGATCCTGCGCCACATAGGTGGTATAGTCCGCCACATCGGCGCGCGCGGTGTCCAGCGCGGTCTGCGCCTGGGCGATGGCCAACTTGGTGCCCACGCCATTGGCTTCCAGTTGCTGGGTCAATTGCAGGGTCTTGCTGCGCGAGGCGAACGTGGCCTGGGCCACGGCGAGCGCGTCGCGATCGGCGGCCAGGGTCAGCCAGGCCGTGGCGGTTTCCGAAACCACGGTGATCTGGGTAGCCTTGCGCCCCTCGTCGCTGGCCAGATAGGCTTCGAACGCGGCCTTGCTGGTGTTGCGCAGCTTGCCGAACAGATCGACCTGATAGGCCGAAACGTTGCCGCTTACCTCGTAGTTTTCGCTGCGGATCGTGCTGTTGCGCGAGATCGAGGCGCTGGGTCCGGCAGTGACCGTGGGCACCAGCGCGGCGCGATCGACGCGATAGGTGGCGCGCGCCTGCGCCACGGCAGCCACCGCGCTGCGCAGGTCGCGGTTGCTCGACAGCGCCAGGGCAATCGTGTCGCGCAACTGCTGGTCGGTGAAGAACGCCTGCCAGCCGATCGCGTCAACGCCGCCGGCGCCATCGGCCAGCGTCGGATAGCTGGCGCCCTGCGGCAGGCTGGGCGCCACTGGCAGATCGGGGCGCACATACTTGGGCGCCAGGTTGCAGGCGCCAAGCGCCATCACGGCCACGCCGCACAGTGCGGCCCGGGCGGTTTTCACGATGGGCGCGGTCATGCCTGCGGCTCCTTGTCCATGGCGTGGCTATCGGCCGGGGGCGTGTCCTTGCCGTTCTTGCCGCGAGCGAAGACGCGCTTCACCAGCACGAAGAACAGCGGCACCAGGAAGATCGCCAGCAGCGTGGCCGAGAGCATGCCGCCCAGCACGCCAGTGCCGATCGCGCGGCGGCCATTGGCGCCGGCCCCGCTCGCCACCGCCAGCGGAATGACCCCGGCGATGAACGCCACCGAGGTCATGATGATCGGGCGGAAACGCAGCCGTGCCGCTTCCAGCGCGGCTTCCATCGGGGCAACACCGCGATGCAGCGCTGCCTCGGCAAATTCCACGATCAGGATCGCGTTCTTGGCCGAAAGCCCGATCGTGGTGAGCAGCGCCACCTGGAAATAGATGTCGTTGTTGAACCCGCGCAGCGTCACGGCCAGCACGGCGCCGATCACGCCGAGCGGAATGACCAGCAGCACCGACACCGGCACCGACCAGCTTTCATAGAGCGCCGCCAGGCACAGGAAGATGAAGAAGATCGACGCGCCATAGAGCAGGCCGGTCTGGCTGCTGGCGGCGCGTTCCTGATACGACAGGCCCGCCCACGCCACGCTGTAGCCGCCATTGAGCTTGCCGGCGAGGTCTTCCATGGTCTGCATCGCCTGGCCCGAACTGATGCCATTGGCCGGATTGCCCACCACTTCCTGCGCCGCGATGCCGTTGAAGCGCGGCAGCACCGGGGCGCCGACGGTCCAGTTGGTCTGGGCAAAGGCGGCAAACGGCGCCATCTGCCCGTCAGACCCGCGCACATACCACTGGCCCAGGTCCTGCGGTTTGCTGCGATAGGGCGCATCGCCCTGGACGAACACCTTCTTCACGCGGCCCCGGTCGACGAAGTCGTTGACATAGGTGCCGCCCCAGGCGGTCGACAGGGTGGAGTTCACGTCTGCCGGTGCGATCTGAAAGGCGGTGATCGCCTCGTCATTGAGCGCGACGTTGAGCTGCGGCGTGTCTTCCAGGCCCTGCAGGCGGGCTTGCGCCACGCGGCCACTGCCGTTGGCATCATCGACCAGTTGCTTGCGCGCGGCGGTCAGCGCGGTGCGGCCTTGGCCGGCGCTGTCCTGCAGATACATGTCGAACCCGGCCGAGTTGCCCAAGCCGCGAATAGCCGGCGGCGACAGCACGAAGATCTGCGCCTTGCTGCCCAACTTCTGGGCAAACAGCTTGTTGAGGCGGGCGGAAATACTTGCGGCGCTGTTGTCGCTGCCGGCGCGCTCGTCCCAATCCTTGAGCAGGATGAAGCCCTGGCCGGTATTCTGGCCCGAACCGCCTTGGCCGCGCCCGGCGATGATGAATACCGCGCGGATATTGTTGCCTTCGGTCTGCTGGATAATGTCCTGCGCCTGCTTGGCCACGGCCTGGGTCTGCTCCATGGTGGAGCCGACCGGCAGGGTGTAGCTCATCATCAGCTGGCCCTGGTCCTCGTCGGGCAGGAAGCTGGTGGGCAGGCGGGTATAGAGGAACACCATCGCGCCGATGATCGCCACGAAGGCGAGCATCCACGGCAAGGGGCGGCCGACGATCCCGCCGAGGCGGTTCTGATAGCCTTCCTGCAACCGGTCATAGCGACGGTTGAAGCCGGTGAAGAAGCGGCCGTGCGGCTTTTCCTCCGCCTTGAGCAGCGTGGCGCACAGTGCCGGGGTCAGGATCAAAGCGACCAGCACGGAAAGCCCCATCGCCGAAACGATGGTGATCGAGAACTGGCGATAGATCGCACCAGTCGATCCGCCAAAGAACGCCATGGGGATGAACACGGCGGTCAGCACCAGGGTGATGCCGATCAGCGCCGAAGTGATCTCGCCCATCGACTTGACCGTGGCATCGAGCGGCGAAAGATGCTCCTCGTGCATCACACGCTCGACGTTTTCGACCACGACAATGGCATCGTCGACCAGCAGGCCGATCGCCAGCACCAAGCCGAACATGGTCAGCGTGTTGATGGTATAGCCCAGCAGCGCCAGGATGCCGAACGTGCCGAGCAGCACCACCGGAACCGCGATCGCCGGAATCAGCGTGGCGCGCCAGTTCTGCAGGAACAGGAACATCACGACCACGACCAGCGCGATCGCTTCGAGCAGGGCCTTTACCACTTCCTCGATCGAGATTTTGACGAAGGTGCTGGAATCGCGCGGGTAGGAGATCTGGTAGCCTTCGGGCATGGACTTGGCCAGCTCGTCGATCTTGGCCTTGACCAGCTGTGCCGTCTTCATCGCGTTCGCGCCCGAGGCAAGGCTGACCGCGATCCCGGTGGCCGCACTGCCATTGAGCGTGTTGATCGAGGAATAGCTTTCCTGGCCCATCTCCACGCGCGCCACGTCGGACAGACGCACTTCGCCGCCATCGGCGCTGGTTTTGAGAATGACCTTCTTGAAATCATCCACCGTCTGCAGGCGCGAACGCGCGGTGACCGTAGCGTCCAGACGTTGGCCTTGCGGCGCGGGCAGGGCACCCACTTCGCCGGCGGCGACCTGGGTGTTCTGCGCGGTCAGCGCGGCGTTCACGTCGGACGGCATCAGGTTGACCGCGGCAAGCTTGGCCGGATCGAGCCAGATGCGCATGGCATAGGACGAACCATAGACGTCGGCCGAGCCCACGCCTTCGACGCGCGAGAGCGGGTCCTGGATGCGCGTGGTCAGATAGTCGGCGATGTCGGCATTGGTGCTGCGGCCGGTGGTGTCATAAAGCGCCATGACCAAGAGCTGGTCATTCTGCGCCTTGGTCACCGTCACGCCCTGCTGCTGCACCACGGTGGGCAGGCGGCTGGTTGCGCGCGAAATGGCGTTCTGCACCTGCACCTGCGCCGTATCGGGGTTGGTGCCCTTCTCGAACGTGGTGGTGATATTGGCCGAGCCGTTGCTGCTGGTCGAGGTGAAATAGAGCATGCCGTCGATGCCCTTGAGCTGCTGCTCAAGCACCTGCGTCACGCTGTTTTCCACCGCCTGCGCATCAGCCCCGTTGTAGGTGGCGCTGATCGAAACGGTTGGCGGGGCAATGTCGGGGTATTGTTCCACCCCCATGGTGGTGATGGAAAAGGCGCCCGCAGACATCACCACGATGGCGATGACCCAGGCAAAGATCGGGCGATTGGCAAAGAAGCGCGACAGCATGGGGCGTTACTTTGCCCCCGCGCTGGCCGGGGCAGGGGTGGCATCGGCAGCAGGCGCAGCAGCAGGAGCCGCCGCAGGCGTGCCCTTGACCTTGGCGCCCGGCTTGGCCTTGATCAGCCCTTCCGTGATCACCTTGTCACCGGCGGCCAGGCCGCTGGTCACCAGCCAGTTGTTGCCCACCGGCGTTTCAGCGGTCACGTCGCGGGTTTCCGCCTGGCCCTTGGCATTGATCACCAGAACCGTGGCCGTGCCACGCGGGGTGCGGCTGACCGCGCCCTGCGGCACCAGAATGCCGTTGGGCACGATGCCCTGGACCAGCCGCGCCTTGACGAACAGGCCGGGCAGCAGGTCACCCTTGGGGTTGGGCACGGTCACGCGCAGAATCACCGTGCCGGTCTGGCTGTTGACGTCCACATCGGCAAAGTTGAGGCGGCCTTCCACCGGCCACTCGGTTCCATCGGCCAGGATCACCTTGACCGGGGCCGAGCCATCGGCCGACAGCTTGCCCGATTGCAGCGCGCGGCGCAGCGCCATGTAATCGTTGCTCGATTGCTGGATGTTGACCCACATCGGGTCCAGCTTTTGAATCTTGGCCAGCGCATCGGTTTGGCTGGAGGTGACGAGCGCGCCCTTGGTCACGCTGGACACACCGATGCGGCCGCTGATCGGCGCGAGGATGCGGGTAAAGCCCAGGTTGACCTTGGCCGCCTGCAACGCGCCCTGATAGGCCATGACTTGCCCGCGCGCCTGGTTGTAGGCCGCCAGAGCATCGGCGGCGTCCTGGCGGGAAATGCCGCCCTGGTCAGCCAGCACCTTGTAGCGTTCGGCCTTGAGACGCAGCGATTCCACCGTGGCGCGGGTGGCGGCCAGATTGCCGGCGGCCTGGCTTGCCGTGGCGGCATAGCTGCGGGAGTCGATCTGGTAGAGCGGCTGGCCGGCGCGCACCATGCTGCCTTCGGTGAACAGGCGGTCCATGATGATGCCGGTCACCTGCGGGCGCACTTCGGCAATCTGGCTGGCCACGGTGCGGCCGGACAGCTCGGTGGACACCGGCACGGCCGTGGGCGTGGCCACGATATAGCCAACCTGCGCGTCTTGCTTGGGCGGGCCTTCCTGGCCCTTGCCGCAACCACCCAGCATCAGCGTGGCGCCCAGGGGCAGGGCGGCCAGGGCCAGGGGCGTGAGCGCGCGGGTGGCCGCCAGGCGAAGGGCCGGGAACCGGAAGGAGGGAGCAACCGGAAGACTGTGCAACATTATTTCACCGACATGTATGATTCGCAGGGCCGCGTAGCACAGCCTTGTCGGCCAAAGTGGACGAAAGCCGATTTGGCAACGCCCTGCGACACTTTGTGACAAGTAGCAGCAACCCGCGGGAGAATGTCTGTCGGGATCACAGAAAGGCTTGCGAGGCAAGCATTAACCCACGTTAGAGCCCTTTCGGGTGATCATGGGAACCGATGCGCGTGTGCCGCGCTTTATTGGGTTGTTCTGGTCGTGGCGCAGGCGGCAATTCGCGGCACCGCCACGCGCTGGCTCAGCGCGCGGCGTAGAGCAGCCGGCCAGGGCCGAGCAGCCCCAGCACACGATCGATATCGGTGTTCGACACGGCAAAGCAGCCCTGGCTGCGGCCGACTCGGCCCTGCATGTTGGCAATGTCGGGGCCGACATAGCTGGCGGCGTGGATCACGATGCCGCGCATCTGCGCGAGATTGTTTTCCGGATCGAGGCCGATCAGCCGGCGCGAACGACCATGCCGCCCGTAATAGGTGTCGCCGGTCAGGAAGCTGCCGCTGCACGATGCTTCCGAACCGTATTCGTTCGAAAGCCGTTCCACCCAGCCTTTGTTGGCCGGATCGGAACCCCGGCCATGCGCCACGAGGTGGGAGGACAAGACCCGGCCGCTGGCCACATCGACCAGTTGGAAGCGCGCCTCCCGCGAGGGGGCGGAGAAATCGACGATGCCGATTACGTCTTGCGCGGCAACATGGTTGCCATGTTCGCGCAGTGCACCAAGAGCGCGGGTCAGCAGAGCCGGGCTGTCTGCCGCGGGCGAGGGGGGAGGAAGCGTGGCTGCGCCGGGGCCAAGGCCGGGTGCCCAGGCACCGTTCGAACCCTGGATAGGCGCAATCGCTTCTGCCGCCGCGCGCGGAAACAGCGCCGAGGCCGCCGATCCGGCAAGTGCGCCAAGGAACTGGCGCCTGCCAAATGTCATGATTGCGAGACCCCGAAACAAACAATTGCGTTATGCTATGGGGGCCAACGTGGCGTCGGTTCCCGCCGCTGCCAAGGGCGCGCCCCGGCCAATGCGACGAAATGTGCTCTACATCCCACTGGCCGTTGCGACAGCGGGAACCGTTTCGCCTTGGCGTATCAGGCGGGCAGGCTGGCGAAGGTTCCGGCAACGGCCACTTCGGCCACCGGCTTGCGCCCGCTGGGTGCTTCGCGTTCCTTGAGGAAATCGGGCAGCTTTTCCGGGCTATCCTGGCGGCCGATGGCCACGGCCGCTTCCACGCGCCAGCCTTCGGGCACGCCCAGCACGTCGCGCGCCTTGGCAAAATCGATCCCGGTCATGCCATGGGTGTGATAGCCCAGCGCAGTGGCCTGCAACGCCAGCATGGCCCAGGCTGCGCCAGCGTCAAAGCTGTGGCTGTGGTTGGGATTGGCGGTGCCATCGTCCTTGCGCATCGATTCGTCCGACACGATGAACACCAGCGCGCCCGCATCCTTGGCCCAGCCCTGGTTGAACGGGATCAGGATGTCGAGGAACGCGGCCCAGTTGGCATCACCGGGCACGGCATAGAGAAACCGCCAGGGCTGATAGTTGAATGCCGAAGGCGCCAGGCCCGCTGCCTCGAATATCACCGCAAGGTCTTCAGCCGGAACGGCGGCGCCGTCAAACGCGCGCGGCGACCAGCGGTCCACGATCAGGGGCAGTACGCGGGGATCGGCAGTGCGGGTGGTCATGGGATCGAATCCTTCTGGGGCAAAAGCGGTGGGGGAATGCGTCGCGTGCTGTCTGGCGGCTTTTGTCCTTTTCTAAAATCCCCATATTTCGGATAAGAATGTTCAGTTTCGTTGAATGGAGTAGCGCGGCATGGATGTGGGCCAGCCCAGCATTGACCAGATCCGCATCTTTCTGGCGGTTGTCGATGAGGGGACGTTCAACGGCGCCGCGCGCCGGCTGGGCCGGGCGATCTCGGTGGTCAGCTATGGCATTGCCAATCTTGAGGCGCAGTTGGGTGTCGTGTTGTTCGACCGCGAGGGATCGCGCAAGCCGCAGTTGACCGATGCCGGCCGCGCCGTGCTGGCCAGCGCGCGTGCCGTGGCCGACGATGTCGATGCGCTGATGGCCCGCGTGCGCGGGCATAACCAGGGGCTCGAGGCCGAATTGACCCTGGCGGTGGACGTCATGTTCCCGACCGAGGCCTTGGCCCATCTGTTGCAGGAATTCCTGGTGGCGTTCCCCACCGTCGATCTGCGCCTGCACGTCGAGGCACTCGGGGCCGTGCCCGGGCAACTGCTCGATGGCCAGGCAGACCTGGCGATCACCGGCGCGGTGCTGGTCGATGATCCCGCACTCGATCGCATCGCCATCGGCGCGGTCGAGCTGGTGCCGGTGGCCGCCCCCGGCCACGCGCTGGCAAGGATGAGCGCGGTGGCGCCGGGCACGGGGCGGCAATATCTCCAGCTCGTCCTCACCGATCGTTCCGCGCTGACCCAGGGACGCGATTTCTCGGTCCTGGCGGCGCGCACCTGGCGGCTGGGCGATCTGGGCGCCAAGCATGCCCTGCTGCGCCAGGGCATCGGCTGGGGCAACATGCCCCGCCATGTCGTGGCCGATGACCTGGCCAGTGGCCGTCTGGTCCACCTCGCCATGCCGGAAGGCGATTGCATCACCTATCCGATCCACGCGCAATGGCGGCGTGACAGCCCGACCGGGCCGGCGCGCAGCTGGTTGCTGGAACGGCTGCTGGCGCTCGACTGCGCGCGGCAGGCCGGCGCCATCCATGACGGTTTGATGACGCATAATCTGGGGTAGTGCCGCCAAACTGTCATCGAAACGGCATCAATCTGAAACCGCACGGGGCTAGCCGGCGCGTCGCACCATTCCCCCTTTTGCACGGGGGCAAAATCCATGAGGGATTACCATGCGTCGCGTTTCTGCCCTGCTTGCCGGCTGCGCCGTGCTTTTCTCCTGCCCCGCCTTTGCCGCCGACGCTGCCGCGCCCGCGCCTGAATCCGCGCCCGATGCCGCCGCCAATGGCCCGGAAATCGTGGTGCTGGGCACCGGGCAGACCCGCCAGACGCAGGAAATCAAGGCCGCCGACCTGGCGATCCTGGCGTCGGGCACCAGCCCGCTCAAGGCCATTGAAAAGCTGCCCAGCGTCAACTTCCAGTCGGCTGACGCGTTCGGTAACTATGAATGGTCCACCCGCGTCACCATTCGCGGTTTCAACCAGAACCAGCTGGGCTTCACGCTCGACGGCATCCCGCTCGGCAACATGAGCTATGGCAACAACAACGGCCTGCATGTCAGCCGCGCGATCAGCCCGGAAAACATCGGCGTCACCGCCGTCAGCCAGGGTTCGGGCGCGATCGACACGCAGTCGACCAGCAACCTGGGCGGCACGCTGGAATTCAAGTCGATCGATCCGGCCGAACTGCTGCGCGATCACCACGTCGCCATCGATGCCAGCGGTTCCTATGGTTCGTCGGAAACCTGGCGCGGCTTCGGCCGTCTGGCCGTGGGCACGCCCGATGGCGTGCGCGCGTTCGGGTCGTTGCAGTACCAGAACGGCAACAAGTGGAAGGGCGATGGCCAGCAGCGCACGCTGATGACCAACTTCAAGTTCATTGCGCCTGCCGGCCGCATCAACCTGGAAGGCTGGTACAGCTATTCCGACCGCGTCGAGCAGGACTACCAGGATCTCTCGCTCGCGCTGATCGCGCGCCATGGCTACAACTGGGACAACTTCGGCCCGCACCAGTATGCCACGGCCGTGCTTGCCGCCGACGTTGGCGCCAACACCGGCTATACCGGCGTCAAGCCGACCAACCCGGCCGCCGGCACCACCTATCCCGACAACATGATCAACGCCGATGATGCCTATTACGACGCTGCCGGCCTGCGCCGTGACTGGGTCTATGCCTTTGGCGCCAGCGGCCCGCTGAACGATACGATCTCGTTCAACATCAAGTCCTACTATCACCACAATCGCGGCCAGGGCCTGTGGGGCACGCCCTATCTCGCCAGCCCCAGCGGCGTGCCGATGTCGGTGCGCACCACCGAATACGACATCAAGCGCGAAGGCGTGTTCGGCGATTTCGTGGTCGATCTGAACAAGAACAAGCTCACCGTGGGTGGCTGGGCCGAAAACAACGATTTCAACCAGGCACGCCGGTTTTATGGGCTGACCAGCCGCACCGTTCCCGGGATCGACTTCCACCACTTCCTGACCGATCCGTTCGCCACGCAGTGGTACATGGCGTACAACACCACCACGGTGCAGTACTACGTGATGGACGATATCGATCTGGGCGCGCTAAAGATCAATCTCGGCTGGAAGGGCTTTGACGTGATCAATCGCGCGTCCAAGCTGGCGGCGCAGAGCAACCTAGCGGTGGGCCGCCTCGAAGCGCGCGACTGGTTCCAGCCGCACGCTGGCCTCACCTACAAGCTGGGCGGCGGCGCCGAAGTCTTTGCCGGCTTCACCCAGGTGACGCGGGCCTTCACGGCAGACGCCACCTCCAGCCCGTTCTCCACCACCCAGGCCGGCTTCAACCAGATCGCCGCCAATGGCCTCAAGCCCGAACAGTCCGATACCTATGAAGGCGGCCTGCGCGTCAACAACGGGCCGCTCAACGCCGTGCTCGGCGGTTACCTCGTCAACTTCCGCAATCGCCTGCTGACGATCCCCACCTCGGTCGGCATCGTCGGCGCGGCCAACCTCGTGCAGAACGTGGGCAACGTCCGCGCCTATGGCCTGGAAGCGGTGGTGAACTACAAGCTGCCCTACGGCTTCGCGCTGTTCGCTTCCTACAGCTACAACAACAACACCTATCGCGACAACGTGGTGACCGCCAACGGGACGGCGCTCACCGCCGGCAAGACCGTGGTCGACACGCCCAAGCACCTGGCGCGCGGCGAAATCTCGTATGACAGCAATTCGTTCTTCGGGCGCGTTGCGGTCAACTATATGTCCAAGCGCTATTTCACCTACCTCAACGACCAGTCGGTGCCGGGCCGTGCCCTGGTCGATGCCACGCTGGGCTATCGCATCGACGTGGGCCAGCGCACGCCGCTCGAAATCCAGGTCAATGGCACCAACCTGTTCGACAAGAGCTACATCGCCACGATTGGTTCCAACGGCTTCGGCTTCTCGGGCGACAACCAGACCCTGCTGGCCGGTGCGCCGCGTCAGGTCTTCGTGACGCTCAAGGCCGGCTTCTGATCCACCCTGCGCGCGGGGGCCGTGTGCCCCCGCGCGATTCGCCTGATCGGCCCCGCTTCGGTTTGCCCGGAGCGGGGCTTTTTTTGTGCGGACACATTTTGCCATGAACTGCAGGAAATCGCGGTAATCCGCCGATTTTGCTGCGGAAAATGTCAGGTTTTGGTCAAATGTGACAATTCCTGACATGCGCGCGTCACAAAAGTGCAGCCATGCCCACCTAGGGGGTGGCGCGAAGGGGCGTTTGAGCCTCACCAGTGAGGGAAATCCGATGTTGAAGAACACTGTTCGTGCCGGCCTTCTGGCCGGGGCGGGCGCGCTTGCGCTGAACGCCATGCCGGCTTTCGCGGCCGACACTGCACCGGCTGCCGATGCTGCGGCAGAAGCACCGGCAAGCGATGCTTCTGCGGGTGAAAAGGGCCTGACCGAAATCGTGGTCACCGCCACCAAGCGGGAAACCAACCTTCAGAAGACGCCGATCTCGATCAACGTCGTTTCGGCTGAAACGATCAAGGACCGCCACGTCCAGAGCCTGCTCGACCTGGCCGATGGCGCCGTGCCGTCGCTGCGCGTGGCCACCTTCGAAGCGCGCCAGACCGCGCTGACTATCGGCATTCGCGGCATCGTGCCGCTCGACGCCAACCAGCCGGCGCGCGAGCAGGGCGTGGGCGTCTATATCGATGGCGTCTACATGGGCCGCCAGCATGGCCTCAACGCCGCGCTGTTCGACATGGAACGCGTCGAAGTGCTCAAGGGCCCGCAGGGCACCCTGTTCGGCCGCAACACCGAAGGCGGCGCGCTCAGCCTCGTGTCCAAGGCGCCCTCGGGCCAGTTCGGTGGCCGCATCAGCGGCGGCTTTGGCAACTACGGCTCGTACAACGGTGAAATCCACCTCGACCTGCCCGAATACCACAACTTCTCGGTCAAGCTCGATGGCGTGGCCCAGTACCAGGGCGCCACGGTCAAGAACCCGCTGGCGGGCCAGACCGGCTGGAACTATTTCGACCGTCGCGGTGGCCGCATCGCCGTGCGCTGGAAGCCGACAAGCGATATCACCAACGATTTCAGCTATGACAACGGCTGGGACAGCAACTCGCCATTCTACAGCCAGCTGCTCAACAAGAACCCCAACGGCTGCGTTGCCGGCCCGGTTGCCGCCAACAGCAAGTGCGTGGCGCCCGGCACGGCGTTCACCACGCTGACGGGCACCGTCGTGCAGCCGCCCAGCATTGTCGTGGTCAACGGCCAGACGCGCATGAAGGTGGCCGATATCGGCGTGCCGCAGCAGCCCAGCATCGACCGCACCCACGGCTTTACCAACACCCTGAAGTGGAAGGTATCGCCCGAACTCGAACTGCGCTCGATCACCGCATGGCGCGGCGTGACCAGCGAACAGTGGGATAACTCGGGCGGCGCGCACCGCGTGCCGGTCTATGCCGCCAATGCGCCATTCAGCCGCTATTCGCTGGCCAACCTGTGGCAGCACCAGTTCAGCCAGGAACTGCAGGCTGTCGGCTCGGTCGGCATCGTCGATTACGTTGCGGGCGTGTTCTACTTCAACGAGCACGTGTCGGATAACGCCGCCACGCCCAACTCCAACATCTGGAACGCTGACGGCACCGGCTACACCATCAACACCGCCGCGTTGCAAAATCCGTTCGCCTCGATCGACCGTGCATCGGTGGCCAATTCCAAGAGCCTGGCCGGCTACGCCCAGGCGACCGTCAACCCGACCGAGGCACTGCACATCACCGTGGGCGGCCGCTACACCCACGACGAAAAGAAGGGCACGCTGGTCACGTTCCGCAATGCTGCCAATGGCAACACGCTGGACAAGACCTGGAACAAGTTCAATCCGATGGCGACCATCGCCTATGACGTGAACGATGGCCTGCATGTCTATGCTAAGTATGCCACCGGCTATCGCGCTGGCGGTGCATCCTCGCGCTCGCCCACGTATCGCGGGTTCGATCCGGAAAACGTGAAGTCCTATGAAGTCGGCCTCAAGAGCGACTTCTGGGATCACCGCGCCCGGTTCAACATCGCCGGCTACATCATGGACCGCAAGAACAGCCAGGTGGACTTCAACGCGATCTACGTGTCGGGTTCGTCCAACGTCAACGTGCTGGAAACGGTCAATGTCCCCGGTGTGACCAAGATCCGCGGCATCGAAGCCGATCTGACGGTCAAGCCGGTGGAAGGCCTGACGCTGAACGCCTCCTACGCCTATACCTACACCAAGCTGCCGCAGGTGACGAACCCGTTCACCGGCATCACCCAGAACGTCTATGTGGTGTTCACCCCGCGCAACGCGGCGTCGGGCTCGATCGACTATGCCCACCCGATCGGCACCAACGGCGCCGAAGTGCGCCTGCACTTGGATGGCAACTATTCGCAGGCCACCCAGACGTTTGACCAGTATGCCACCAAGAACGACGCTTCGGTGGTATTCAACGGCCGCCTGGCCCTGGCCGACATTCCGGTGTCGAGCACTGGCCAGAAGCTGACGGTGGGTCTGTGGGGTCGCAACCTGTTCAACACCGCCTATGTCTATCGCCGCGATCCGTCGAACTCGCTGCCTGCCTTCGCGGTTGGCACCACGGGCAAGATCGGCGGCGTGCTGGGTGACTACGGCAACTTCAACGCGCCGCGCACCTATGGCCTGGATGCCACGATCAACTTCTGATCGCGCCAGCACACGAAACAAAAGGGGCGGCGGGGAAACCTGCCGCCCCTTTTCGTTACGGTGCAAGGTTTCCACCACCCCCCGACCCCAGGAGGGGGAGCAGGCATAAAAAAGCCCCCTCCTCTTCAGAGGAGGGGGTTGGGGGTGGTGGAAACCTTGCGCAAACCCGGCGCAAACCGCCAGATCAGGCCGCCTGGCGCGCGCCTGCCAGCACCGCTTCATAGCTGGCGAACAGCTCGCGGAAGTGATCGTCCATCGTGCGCGGCGGCGGCAGGTCGGCGCGGGGGCCATCCAGCCCGCTTTCGCGCGCCAGGGCATATTGCGCCACGGCTTCGGTCGCGGCAGCGGCGTTGGCGGATTCGTAAATCCACCCGTTCGACGCGCGCGCCTGGTCGCTGGCGCCGCCCTGGTCGGGCGCGATCAGCGGCAGGCCGCTCGCTCTGGCTTCGGCGGCGACCATGCAGAATGTCTCGGCCTCACAGCCATGCAGCAGGGCATCGGTGCTGGCCATCACGCGGGCCAGTTCGTGGCGCTTGGTGATCGGGGCGAGCACGCGGATATGCGGATTTCCGCCAATGCGCCGCTCGATCGCCTTGCGCTCGCGCCCCTGGCCGGCCAGCACCATGCCCACCGGGCGGCGGTTTCCCGCGGCGGTGACGGCATCGACCAGCATGGGCCAGCGCTTTTCCGGGGCAAAGCGCCCGACGCCCAGCAGCAGCGTGGCATCCTCTGGCAGCTCGCACAGCTCGAGCATGCCCTTGCGCAGCGCCAGATCGCGGAATTCGGGCGAGAAAATGCCGGGGTCGACGCCCATCGGGTTGGTGACCACCCGCGTCAGGCCACCGGCAGTGAGCCGGTCAGACAGGCTGGCGCTGGCGCTGACGATCATGTCATAGCGCTCGTCCAGGCGGCGCAGATGCCGCCAATAGCGCTCGAAAGCCTTGTCGATCGTGGGCCGCGTGGCCACCGGATCGAACCAGCGATAGGCATAGGCCGAGAGCGGATCGGCATGCATGATCAGCGCACGCGGCGCGTGGCCGGGCCAATCGGCAATCACGCTGGCGCTGCGCCAGGGCGACGATGCCTCGACGAAATCCGGCTTTTCCTCGTCCAGCGCGGCATAGAGCGCGGGGATGTCGGAAAACCAGCGATAGTTGAAATCGAGCGGGAACAGCTGGCTCTTCAGCCAGCGGATGCGGCCATTGGGGCCGCGCTCTTCGACATGGTCGCGCTGGCCAGGGGCGATGACGGTAATGTCATGCCCCAGCGCCGCCGCTGCCTTGAGCTTGCGATCGACATAGGTGCGCACCCCGCCGCCCTTGGGGGCGTAGAATGCGCTAACATCGACAAGCTTCATCACGCGCCCTTGAGTGGCCCCACCGACATCAGACCGTTACGGTAGTTCATCACGATCCGCAACGTGGTCGGTCCGTTTCCAGCCGAAACGGTGGCGCTGGCCGCCTTGGGCTTGGACCAGCCCAGGCGGGGGTTGCCGGAAAAGCCGATGCCGTCGCGCTGCCAGTTGAACTTGCGGTTGCCGTCGCGGTCATGCAGCACCGAAACGGTGTATTGGCCAGGGCCGGGCAGGCGCACGCACAGGCGTGGCGTGGGTTCGGCCGGGGTGTTGACCTCCACGCGGCGAAACGTCTTGCCCGCGCCGACCAGCACGTTGTCGTCGGCCAGGAAATCGCTGTCGTTGGCCGGATAGACTTCCAGCTTGAGCTTGCCGGTGTGGTCCTTCAGGCCCAGGATATCGACCATGAACGAGGGGCCATGCTCGCCAGGGCGGCATTGGCCTTCGGCCTTGCCGAGATCGGGGGTGGACGGCGGCAGCGGGCCGGCGCCCCCCAGCAGCAGGGCGGCGGGAATGACTGCGACAGGTGCCAGCAGGGCCAGCTTCTTCACGCGTTCTTCTCCTTCTGCACGAGATCCAGCAGCATCAGACCGATGAACAGGATCACGTGTGTGGCAACGATCAGCATCGATATCATCGCGATCATGACATCAGTCTGAAC
>NZ_KE148395.1:16170-17319 GCF_000410615.1 Novosphingobium sp. B-7
CAGCGGCGTGATGCCGGCAAACGCGATATCCTTATTGGGGATGAAGGGAAGGCGTGCCACCAGCAGGCGGATGGTGGAAAAGAGGATCCAGGTGCCGATCGACACCTCGGGCAGGATCAGGTGCCAGGACAAGGCGGTAAAGCCCATGCCGGCGGCGATGCGCAGGCAGTGGACCATGAAGACGAACCACAACGAGCGGCCCGAAAGGCTGAAAATGCCCTTGCGCAGGAACGTGATGACCAGCGACGTCGCCAGGGCAAAGGCGATGGCCGAAACGATCAGCCAGGTGTTCTGGCCGAAATCGACCCGCCCGCTGACATACCAGGTAATGCCCATCATCAGGATCGTGATGATGTTGCCGGCCAGCGCCGAAAGGATCGCCACGTCCTTCACCGCGCCAAAGGGCGAGCCCTCCATCTTCACATGGCGGCGCGCCCAGTCGTAGAAATAGACTTCCCCGACATAGCCCAGCAGCAGTTCGTTGCCGACCAGCTTCTTGAGCAGCGGCGCCAGGCCCGAAAACGGGATGCCCCACAGCTTGCGGAAGATCACCCAGTCGGCCACCGGCCCGGCGAAATAGCTGGCGGCCAGCACCAGCCAGATCAGCGGGGAGCGCGGGATGATCGATACCACCATCAGCCAGTTGAGCTGGCGCAGCTGCCACAGCACGGCGCACAGGATCGCCACCGAAACGGCGGGGCCCAGATAGGCGCTCCATTTGCGCAGGCCGCTGGCTTGGGGAGCGGTCTCGGGAATCGCGGGTGTCGTCATCGTTTCTCGTTCAGGCCCGGGCGCGGCGTTACAGCGAACATGGTCGCCGCGCTATCCGCTTTCTGCGGGTTGGCGTGCGCGACGGGTTCGCCCGTGCCGGGCAGCGGGTGATCAGCCATGGGCCAGTCGCTGCATTTCAACGACATAGCTTTGGGCGGCAATTTCCACAGTAAAACGGCGCGCCTGGGCGCGGGCGGCGGCCGAATCGAACGGCAGGCTGGTGATGCGATCCATCGCCGCGGCCAGCGCCGCGGCATCGCGCACCGGCACGAGCAGGCCAAAGCGGCCCTGGCCGAGCAGATCGCCCATGCTCACGCTGCATGTCGTCGCTACCACCGGCAGCCCGGCGGCCAGCGCCTCGGGCACCACGGCGGGCAC
>NZ_KE148395.1:18016-31969 GCF_000410615.1 Novosphingobium sp. B-7
ATGGCTATCGAACACATCGGCCTCAAGCCCCGGCCATTCGCCGCGCATCGCGCCCTGAGTGCGGCCCAGCACCAGGCGCGCATCGACGCCCTGCGCCAGCCAGGCGCGGTGCAGGCGCAGCGCCACGCGCTCCACCCCGCCCGGCTCGAAGCTGTGCAGGAAGGTCAGAACGCGCAAGGGTCGTTGCGTGGTCGCGGTCAAAACAGGCTCGTCGGGCCGGTCAGGCTGGCATAGCGCGCGGGTTCGTGGCTCTTGGCAAAGCGTGCCAGCGTGGCATCGATCGAGCGCAGCAGGGCAGGCACCGTAGTATCGCCGGGATGCACCGCCACGCGCACCGTCCGCGTCAGCGGCAGTGCCTGGCGGGCCAGGGCGGAAAACCACAGCGAAGAGCGGATGCGCGCCTTGCTGCGGCTGGCCCAGGTGATCACGGGCCCCTTGGCCAGTACTTCGCCGCTTTGCGGGCGCCACACCTTCATGTGGTCTTCGGCCAGGGCAAAGCCCAGGTCGGCCATGGCCTGGTGCGCGCCGGGGCCATAGAGCCAGGCCGGCGCGATGAAGCCGGTTACCGGGCGGCCGAGAATGTCTTCGACCAGAGCCTTGCCCTGCGCCATGCGGGCCAGCGCCTCGGCATAGGGCAGGTTGAGGAATTCACCCTCGCCGGCGGTCATGTGCTTGCCCTTGAAGCCGGCCAGGCCTTGCTCTGCAGGGGTTTCGTCCTTGTGGCACCAGCCGTGCAGGAACATCTCGATGCCCATGTCGGCCCATTGCCGCAGCCGCGCCTGGAACGCGGCATTGCCCGCGAGCGGCGCGCTGCGCCAGTGATCCGGGATCACCAGCATGGCAAACTTGCCCGTGCCGAGATGGCCGGACAGGCGCTCTGCCAGGGCATCGACCTGCGCTTCGAAACGCGGGCTGACATCGTGGATCGAGGCCAGCAGGCGCTTGCGCGGCGCATCGGGAATCGCTGGTGTTGTCATGCCGGAAACGCTCGTGATCCCTTTTGTCTCGGCGCCAAGGCCCCCCTTGCACCGGCCCATGGGCCTGTCGCAAATGGCGGGAAAATGCAACCGGGTTCCGGTGCTTTGCCACCGGGCGCAAAACGCTGTCGCTTCATCGCCAGGTTATTGTCTATCGCGAAGATTGAGTTATCTCTTGTTCATGTCGGGACGTAAACCGAGTCGACCGGCCGCTTCCTTGGTGGGAGAACTTGTATGGCCCATGAACATGCCTTTAGCCGCACTGCCGATCCGATCATCCTGACCGTGCCGGGGCTGGACAATTCCGGTCCTGATCACTGGCAAACCATTTGGGAACAGACACTTCCCGATTGCCACCGGGTTGACCTCGGGCTGTGGAACGATCCGCACCGCAACACCTGGGTCAACAAGCTGGCCCTGGCGATACAGCGGGCCCACGAAGGGGCCGGGCGCCCCGTCGTGCTGGTGGCGCACAGCCTGGGTTGCCTGGCCGTGGCCTGGTGGGCGGAATATGAACGCTTGGCCAATGGCCCGCGCCAGATGCCGGTGATTGGCGCTTTGCTGGTGGCGCCGCCCGATGTGGAAGACGGGGTGAAAGACCGCCGCCTGACCCGCTTTGCCCCGGTGCCCGAAACCGAACTGCCGTTCCCCGCGATCGTGGTGGGCAGCCGCGATGATCGCTATGCCACACCCGGGGCCACGCGCCGCCTGGCCCAACGCTGGGGCGCGCGCTTTGCCGATGCCGGCGCTGCCGGGCATATCAATGCGCAATCGGGCCTGGGTGAGTGGGCGTTCGGCCGCCTGCTGCTCAACCGCCTGCTGCCCCGCGCGCTGTCGCTTGATGATGGCCGGGCCACTTATGTGCCCACGCCGCGCCGCTTCGTCGATCCGGCCTTGCGCCGCCTGGGGGCCTGACAAGGCGTTCAATCTCCCCTCCTCTTCAGAGGAGGGGTTGGGGGTGGTGCGAAGCCTTGTGCAAGGTGTCCACCACCCCCCGACCCCCTCCTCTAAAGAGGATGGGGAGGACAAATTTCTATGATCCGTTCGCCCTGAGCTTGTCGAAGGGCCCCTCAGCCCAACGCTACCCCCTCGGTCCGGCTCACCCGAAAACCGGGCCGCGCATGATCGGGCGCACGCCATTGCCCCCCCGGCGTCGCCGGGTCTTCCCATCGCCCGCCGTCCATCGCCGCGCCGTCGAGCGCCAGCCATTGCCCGTCTTCGGGAAAGCGCGCCATGTCGCCCTGCCTGGCGGCAGAAAGCCGCGCTACGAAATCCTCAAGATCCCGATCGCGCGCCTGCCAGTCGATCCATGACAGCGGATTGTCCTGGGAATAGGCATTGTTGTTGCCTTGCTGGCTGCGGCCAAACTCGTCACCGGCGGTCAGCATGATCGTGCCTGTTGACGCAAACAGCGTGCCCAGCAGCGCGCGCTGGGCCGCCTGGCGCCGCGCCAGCACGGCGGGATCGTCGCTTGGGCCTTCAACGCCATTGTTCCACGAATAGTTGTCGTCGTGCCCGTCGCGGTTGTTTTCGCCGTTGGCCTCGTTGTGCTTGTGGGCAAAGGCGACGCAGTCGGCCAGGGTAAAGCCATCGTGCGCCGCCAGGAAATTGACGCTGCGGCACGGCATGCTTTCACACGGGCCAAACACGTCGGCCGAGCCGGCCAGCCGCGTGGCGAGGGCGCCCAGTGTTCCATCGCCGCGCCAGAACCGCCGCACATCATCGCGAAAGCGGTCGTTCCATTCCAGCCAGTTGGCCGGAAACTGGCCGAGTTGATAGCCGCCCGGCCCGATGTCCCACGGTTCGGCAATCAGCACGCGGTCTGCCAGCAGCGGATCGGCGGCGATCTCGGCAAAGATCGGGGCATCGGCGGCAAAGCCGGGACCGCGCGCCATGATCGGCGCCAGATCGAAGCGGAAGCCATCGACGCCGGCATGGGCCACGAAATGGCGCAGCGTATCGATCGTCAACTGGCGGACGTGGGGCTGCGCGAAATCGAGCGTGTTGCCGCAGCCGGTATCGTTGATCAGGCTGCCATCCGCAGCATGGCCATAGGCGGCGTTGTCTAGCCCGCGCAGGCTGACAATCGGCCCGGCCACGTCGCTTTCGCCAGTGTGGTTGAACACCAGGTCAAGGATTGTGCCGATGCCTGCGGCGCGCAGAGCGGCGACGGTGTCGCGCAGTTCGGCGATCCCGCCCGGGCACAGCCCCGGATCGAGCGCCATGAATGCCACCGGGTTATAGCCCCAGGCATTGCGCAGGCCGAGTGGGGGCAGGTGGCGCTCGTCTATCCATGCCACGATCGGCATCAGTTCCACCGCGTTGATGCCCAGCTTGACGAGGTGCGCCAGCACGGCGGGCTGCGCCAGCGCGGCCACCGTGCCGCGCAGATGCGCCGGCACATCGGGGTGCAGCATGGTAAAGGCGCGCACGTTCAGTTCATAGATCAGCCCGCCCGGCGCAAACAGCGGCGGGGCAGGGGGCACGGTAGGCAGGTCTCCCGTCACGATCGCCTTTGGCACCAGCGCGGCGGTATCGGCGCCAAAGGTGGAAAGGGCCGGATCATAGACAAAGCGCTGGTCCAGTTCGACGGCATGGGGATCAACCAGCAGCTTGGCTGGATCGAACCACAGCCCGCGTTCGGGCGCCCATTCCCCATCGGCACGATAGCCATAGCGCGTGCCGGCGTGATTGCCCGCCAGGGTCAGCGTCCAATCGTCGCCCGCGCGTACCATGGCATGGCGCGTTTCGGCGCCTTGCGCATCGAACAGGCACAGCCACACCGCATCGGCCAGCGGCGCGCGCACCCGCCAGGCCGTGCCGGCAGGGACAGGGTGCGCGCCGTGGTCCATCAGGTGATCACGTCGGGGGCGGTGCGGCCGGTGTGGGCGACGATGCCGGCCACGGCATCGGCTGCGGCAATCAGGTCGGCCAGCATGTCGCTGGTTTCACGGTCAAGATAGCCGTCCGCCGGCTCATAGCGTTCGAGATAGACGCGCAGCGTCGCCCCTTCGGTGCCGGTGCCCGACAGGCGGAAGACGATGCGCGATCCGCCTTCGAACAGCACGCGCAGGCCCTGGTTGGCGCTGGTGCTGCCATCGACGGGATCGAGATAGGAAAAGCTGTCTGCCGTGGCGACAGTCAGCGGGCCAAAGCTTTGCCCCGGCAGGCTGGCGAGCTTGCCGTTCAGCGCCGCCATCAGGGCATCGGCCTGCTCGGTCGGCAGCCCTTCATAATCGTGGCGGGCATAATAGTTGCGGCCATACTTGGCCCAGTGCTCGCGTGCCAGTTCGTCCACGCTGATCTTACGCACGGCCAGGATATTGAGCCACAGCAGCACGGCCCACAGGCCGTCCTTCTCGCGCACATGGTCCGATCCGGTGCCAGCGCTTTCCTCGCCGCAGATCGTCGCCATGCCGGCGTCGAGCAGGTTGCCGAAGAACTTCCAGCCCGTGGGGGTCTCATAGGCGGGGATGCCAAGCGCCTCGGCCACGCGATCGGCCGCCGCGCTGGTCGGCATCGAGCGGGCGATCCCGGCCAGGCCCCGGGCATAGCCAGGCGCGAGGTGGGCATTGGCGGCCAGCATGGCCAGGCTGTCGGACGGGGTGATGAAACGGCCCTTGCCGACGATCAGGTTGCGATCGCCATCGCCATCCGATGCCGCGCCGAAATCGGGCGCATCGGGGCCGAACATGGCATCGAACAGCGCCTTGGCATGGACCATGTTGGGATCAGGGTGATGCCCGCCGAAATCCTCCAGCGGCACGCCGTGGCGCACCGTGCCGGGCGCAAAGCCCAGCCGCTTTTCCAGGATTTCCGTGGCATAGGGGCCGGTCACGGCATGCATGGCATCGAATGCCATGGTCAGGCCATCGGCCACGGCAGCGCGGATCGCGGCAAAATCGAACAGCGTTTCCATCAGGTCGGCATAGTCAGCCACCGGATCGATCACCGAGACCTGGCACCCGCCCACGTCGACGCTGCCGCAGGTGTCGAGGTCGATGTCAGCGGCGTCCACCGCCAGCCAGCGGTCGATCGTCTGCGTGCGGGCATAGATCGCCTCGGTCACGCCTTCGGGCGCCGGGCCGCCATTGGCGATGTTGTACTTGATGCCGAAATCCTCGTCCGGCCCGCCGGGGTTGTGGCTGGCCGAAAGGATCAGGCCGCCGCTTGCCTTGTAGCGGCGGATCACGTTGCTTGCGGCCGGCGTGGAGAGGATGCCGCCCTGGCCGACCAGCACCTGGCCATAGCCATTGGCGGCGGCCATGCGGATCGCCTGCTGGATCACCGTGCGGTTGTGGTAGCGCCCGTCGCCACCGATCACCAAGGTGCTGCCGGGCGCACGCTCCACCACATCGAACACCGCCTGGATGAAGTTTTCGGCATAGTTGGGCTGAGCAAACACGCGCACTTTCTTGCGCAGGCCCGATGTGCCCGGCTTCTGCCCGGCATAGGGCGTGGTCTGGTGGGTGGTGATCGTCATTCTGCCCCCGCAAGTTGGCGATAGAGCGCAGCATAGGCGTGCCCGCTGCGCTTCCATGAAAAGTCCGTCTTCATGCCTGTTCGCTGCATCTGCGTCCAGACATCACGCTGGCCATAAAGGGCAATCGTGCGCGTTATCGCATCTGCGAAAGAAGGATAGGTGACGCCGTGGAACGTCACCCCAGTGGCCGCCTGGCCGTTGATCGCCGCCAGGTTGGCATCCACCACGGTATCGGCCAGGCCCCCGGTATGCGCCACCACCGGCACGCAGCCATAGGCCAGGCCATAAAGCTGCGTGAGGCCGCAAGGTTCGAACCGGCTGGGCACCAGGATCGCGTCGCCGCCGCCCTGCATGCGGTGCGATAGCGCCTCGTCATAGCCGATGCGCAAGCTGACGCGCCCGGGATGGCGCGCAGCGGCGGCATGCAGGCCGGCCTCCATCGCCGGATCGCCCGCGCCAAGCAGCGCCAGCCGCCCGCCCAGGCCGACCAGATGGTCGATCACTTCCAGCAGCACGTCGATGCCCTTCTGCCAGGTCAGCCGGGTGACGCACACGAACAGCGGCCCATCGCCCTGTTCCAGATGGAACTCCCGCTCCAGCGCGCGCTTGTTGGCGGCACGCCGGGCGAGCGAGCGCCAGGAATAGGTCTGCAGCAGGTGCTGGTCGGTTTCAGGGTTCCACACCGCCGGATCGATGCCGTTGACGATGCCGTGCACGCGATCGCCCTTGGTGGCGATCAGGCCTTCCAGCCCCATGCCAAAGGCAGGATCGCGGATCTCGCGGGCATAGGTCGGGCTCACCGTGGTGATCGCGCTGGCGCTTTCCAGCCCGGCTTTGAGGAAGCCCACGCCGCCGTGGTATTCCACGCCGTCGATCGCCCAGGCCCACGAGGGCAGCCCCATCAGGGCAAAGATATCGGCGCCATAATAGCCCTGGAACGCCATGTTGTGGATGGTCATGACCGAAGGGATCGCCGTGCCGGCGGGGGCAAAGCGCATATAGGCCGGGGCCATCGCCGCCTGCCAATCGTGCGCGTGGGCAAGATCGAAGGCCAGGCCTTTCACCGCGCCGCCCGCCACATCGGCAGCCGCGCGGCCAAACGCGGCAAAGCGGCGCCAGTTGTCACCCCAGTCGCGCCCGGCGAGATCGGCATAGGGGCCGCCGTCGCGGGCAAACAGGTTGGGGCTGTCGACCACCAGCAGCGGATGGCTGCCCAGCTTGCCCGCCAGCAGCCGGGCCGGCTCGCCCAGCAGGCTGTCCCACTGGTGGATCGCCTTGGCCTTGCCCAGCGCCTTGGTCACGGCGGGATAGCCCGGCAGGATCGTGGTCATCGCCACGCCATGCGGCGCCACGGCATCGGGCAGGGCGCCCGCCACATCGGCCAGCCCCCCGGTTTTGATCAGTGGCACCGCTTCGGATGCAATGGAAAGAACGCGCAAGGTCATTCCAGTCTCCCCGGCCAGCCAGCCGGTCTTAAGGCATCTTTGGTCCTGTCCTTCGTCACCCCCGGACCTGTTCCGAGGTCCAGCTTGCGGCCTTTGCCGGAACAAGCGGAAAGAAGCGGGGCCCCGGATCAAGTTCGGGGCGACGACAGGTTGTGTTACCGTTGTTGGCGCTAAACCAGCTTGTCGATCATCGCCTTGGTGATGAGGCAGACACCGTTGTCGGTGCGGCGAAACCGCCGCGCGTCCAGTTCGGGATCTTCGCCCACTACCAGCCCTTCGGGAATGCGCACGCCCGAATCCAGGATCACCCGGCTAAGCTTGGCACCGCGGCCGATGTTGCAATAGGGCAGGATCACGCCTTCCTCCACGCTGGAGAATGACCCCATCTTGACCCCGGTGAACAGCAGGCTGCGCTTGGCCAGCGCGCCCGAAACGATGCAATCCTGGCTGATCAGCGAGGAAATCGCCATGCCGCGCCGGCCTTCCTCGTCGTGCACGAACTTGGCCGGGGCGGCGATGATCTGGTCGGTCCAGATCGGCCACTCGCGATCGTACATGTTGAGCTTGGGCACCGTGTCGGTCAGGTCGAGGTTAGCCTCGAAATAGGCGTCGAGCGTGCCCACGTCGCGCCAGTATTCCTCGATCTCGTCGGCCGCGCGGATGCAGCTGTTACTGAAGCGGTGGGCCACCGCCTTGCCGTGCTTGACGATGTAGGGGATGATATCGCCGCCGAAATCGCGGTTCGAGCCTGGCGTTGCCGCATCGCGGCGCAACTGGTCGAACAGGAATTCGGTCTCGAACACATAGATGCCCATCGATGCCAGGGCATGGTCCGGATCGCCGGGGATGGTCGGCGGATCGGCCGGCTTTTCGACAAAGCTGGTGATCACGCTGTCTTCGTCCACGCCCATCACGCCAAAGCCGGTCGCCTCGGCCTTGGGCACCACCAGGCAGCCCACGGTCACATCGGCCCCCGAATTGACGTGCTGCTGCAGCATCAATTCGTAGTCCATCTTGTAGATGTGGTCGCCCGCCAGGATCACCATGTGCTTGGGCGCATGGGCCTGGATGATGTCGATGTTCTGATAGACCGCGTCGGCCGTGCCTTCATACCACAACAGCTCGGAAATGCGCTGCGAGGCGGGCAGGATGTCAAAGCTTTCGTTGCGTTCCGGGCGCATGAAGTTCCACGCGCGGTTCATGTGCCGGATCAGCGAGTGCGCCTTGTATTGCGTCGCTACGCCGATGCGGCGAATGCCCGAATTGATCGCGTTCGACAGGGCAAAGTCGATGATCCGGCTGACTCCGCCGAAATAGACGGCCGGCTTGGCGCGGTTGTCGGTCAGTTCCTTCAACCGGCTGCCGCGTCCGCCAGCCAGGACATAGGCCATGGCATCGCGAGCCAGGGGTTGCCCATAGGTTTTGCGCATCCGTTCCTCCTGGCCGTTCATTCGGCCTTGCTCTGATATTCAAACATCATCGTTGAAAGCGGCGGCAGGATGACAAACGCCGCCCCGTCTTCCGCCACGATCTTTCCGGCATTGCCCTGGCCGCTGCCGCCATAGTGCGCCGCGTCAGAGTTGAGCACTTCGCGCCATTCCCCGTCGTGCGGCAGGGGCAGGCGATAATGGTCGTGCAAGGCGGGCGTCATGTTGCACACCACCACCACCGGCGCATGGCCGGGCGCGCGGCGCACCCAGGCAAACACGCTGGCCAGCGCATCGTCCACCACCAGCCATTCAAATCCTTCGCCCTCGCAATCGCGCGCGTGCAGTGCGGGCAGGGCGGCATAGGCGCGGTTCAGATCGCGCACCCAGGCCTGCATGCCGGCGTGGGGAGCATGGTCGAGCATGTCCCAATCGAGCGCGCGCGCCTCGCTCCATTCGCGGCGCTGGGCAAATTCCTGGCCCATGAACAACAGCTTCTTGCCGGGATAGCCCCACATCATCCCGTAATAGGCGCGCAGGTTGGCAAACTTGTGCCAGTCATCGCCGGCCATCTTGCCCAGCATGCTGCCCTTGCCGTGCACCACTTCGTCATGGCTGATCGGCAGCACGAAGTTTTCGGTAAAGGCATAGACCAGGCCGAAGGTGATCTCGTTGTGGTGATAGCGGCGATGCACCGGGTCCCGCGCCATATAGCGCAGGGTATCGTTCATGAACCCCATGTTCCACTTGAAGCCGAAGCCCAGGCTGCTCGGCCGCTCGCCTTCGTCCAGCGCGGGCTGGGTGACGCCGGGCCAGCTGGTCGATTCCTCGGCCATGGTCATCACGCCGGGGCAGGTGCCATAGACCGCCTGGTTCATCGCCCGCAGGAAATCGACCGCTTCCCAGTTCTCGCGCCCGCCCTGGGCATTGGGAATCCATTCGCCGCTCTTGCGCGAATAATCGCGGTACAGCATCGAGGCGACAGCATCCACGCGCAGCCCGTCGACGTGATAGCGTTCGGCCCAGAACAGCGCATTGTTGATCAGGAAATCGCGCACCTCGCGCCGGCCGAAATTGTAGATCGCGGTGTTCCAATCGGGGTGGAACCCTTGGCGCGGGTCTTCATGTTCATAGAGCGCCGTGCCATCGAACCGCGACAGGCCATGCGCGTCGGTGGGAAAATGCGCCGGCACCCAATCGATCAGCACGCCCAACCCGGCGCGGTGGGCGCCATCGACAAAGCGGGCGAAGCCCATCGGCTCGCCAAATCGGGCCGACGGGGCATAGAGCCCGGTGGTCTGATAGCCCCAGCTCGGGTCATAGGGATGCTCTGACACCGGCAGGAACTCGATATGGGTAAAGCCCATGTCGACGGCATAGGGGATCAACTGGTCGGCGAGTTCGTCCCAGCTGTAGAACTCGCGCCCGTCGCCCGGCTTGCGCCACGATCCGGCGTGCACCTCATAGATCGAGATCGGCTGGTGGCGCGGATCGGCCTTTTCCCAGAACGCGCGGTGTTCAGCATCGCCCCAGGCGTGGGGCGGGGCGTCAAGCGTGATTGAGGCGGTATGCGGGCGCAGTTCTGCCGCCAGGGCATAGGGATCGGCCTTGTACGGCTGCACCGTGCCGTCGCTCGCCACGATGCGATACTTGTAGGGCCGCCCACCGCCGATGTCGGGCAGGAACAGTTCCCAGATGCCGGTGTCGCTGCGGCGACGCATCGGGTGGCGGGCACCGTCCCAATCGTTGAAATCGCCCACCACGCTCACCAGCCGGGCATTGGGCGCCCAGACGGCAAAGTGCACGCCGCGTGCGCCTTCGTGATCGATCACGTGGGCGCCCAGCTTGTCGAACAGGCGGTGGTGGGTGCCCTGGCCGATCAGGAAATCATCCACCGGGCCCAGCACCGGCCCGAACGAATAGGGATCGGTCACCTGCCAGCTATGTTGCCCGGCCTGGCAGGCATAGCGCACCGGCTGCGGTGACCCGGCCACTGGCCCTTCGAACAGGCCGCGCGGATCGACACGTTTCAGAACGCCCAGCGGCGTGCCGTCAAGGGCGAACGCTTCTGCCCGTTCGGCGCCGGGCAGAATGGCGCGGGCAAAGGCACCTTGCGGGCCGGGATGCACCCCCAGCAGGGAAAACGGATCGGCATGGGTGCCGTCAAGCAGCGCCGTAATCGCCTCGGCCGGGGGGTGCAGGCTCAGGATGTCACACTCCCCAGATGTCGCGGGCATATTCGCCGATCGTGCGATCGGACGAGAACCAGCCCACGTTGGCGATGTTGCGGATGGCGCTGGCGCGCCACGCCGGCTGGTTGGCCCAGCGCGCGTCGACCCCGCGCTGCGCGGCGTGATAGGCGTCGAAATCGGCCGCAACCAGGAACCAGTCGCTGTCATAGAGCCCGCCCATCAGCCCGGCATAGCGGTGCGGATCGTCGGGCGAGAACACGCCGCTGGCAATGGCCGAGATCGCCTGCTGCAATTCCCGGCTGCCTTCGATCACGGCGCGCGGGTTATAGCCATCGGCGCGGATCGCCGCCACTTCCTCGGCGGTTTTGCCGAAGATCACGATGTTGTCATCGCCGACCCGGTCCTTGATCTCGATGTTGGCGCCATCGAGCGTGCCGATCGTCAGCGCGCCGTTAAGCGCGAACTTCATGTTGCCGGTGCCCGATGCTTCCATCCCGGCCGTGGAAATCTGTTCCGACAGATCGGCGGCAGGGATGATGCGTTCGGCCAGGGTCACGTTGTAGTTGGGCACGAACACCACCTTGAGCAGGCCCCCGACCGAAGGATCGGAGTTGACGCGGCGGGCAATGTCGTTGGCCAGTTTGATGACCAGCTTGGCGTTGTGATAGCTCGACGCCGCCTTGCCCCCAAAGATCTTTACGCGCGGGGTCCAGTCGCGTTCCGGGTGGCTGCGAATTTGATCATAGAGCGCCACCGTCTCGATCAGGTTGAGCAGCTGGCGCTTGTATTCGTGGATGCGCTTGATCTGCACGTCGAACAGGGCATCGGGATCGAGACGGACGCCGGTCAGCTGCTTGATATGCCCGGCCAGCGCCACCTTGTTGGCGCGCTTTACCTCGGCAATGCGTTCGCCAAGCTGCGCGTCATCGGCCATCGCGTTGAGATCGGACAGCTTTTCGGCATCGTCGAGGAACGCATCGCCGATTGCGTCCTTGATCACGCCCACCAGCCGCGGGTTGCACTGCTGCAACCAGCGGCGCGGGGTGACGCCGTTGGTCTTGTTGTTGATGCGCGTGGGATAAAGGGCGTGAAGATCGGCAAACACCGTGGTCTTCATCAGCTCGGTATGCAGCGCGGCCACGCCGTTGATCGAATGCGCGCCCACGAAGGCCAGGTTGGCCATGCGCACGCGCCGCTCGCCGCCCTCGTCGATCAGGCTGATCGCGGCGATCGCACGGTCATCCAGCCCGGCCTTGCGCGCTTCGCGCAACACGCGGCTGTTGATCGCATAGATGATCTGCATGTGGCGCGGCAGCAGGCGTTCGAACAGCGGCAGCGGCCAGCTTTCCAGCGCTTCGGGCAGCAGGGTGTGGTTGGTATAGCCCACCGTGCGCTTGGTCACGTCCCAGGCCTCGTTGAACTCAAGCCCGTACATATCCACCAGAATGCGCATCAGCTCGGCCACGGCCACGCTGGGGTGCGTGTCGTTGAGCTGGATGGCGGCCTTGTCGGGCAGGGTGCGCACGTCGCCATGGTATTGCGCGTGGCGGCGCACGATGTCCTGGATACTGGCGGAGGTGAAGAAGTATTCCTGGCGCAGGCGCAGTTCCTGGCCCGCCGGCGTGCTGTCGGCCGGATAGAGCACGCGCACCAGGGCATCGGCGCGCACCTGCTCGGCCAGTGCGCCAGCGTGGTCACCGGCGTTGAACGCGTCGAGGCGGATGGGATCGAGCGGGTTGGCCGTCCACAGGCGCAGGGTGTTCACCCGCTTGCCCTTGTAGCCCACTACCGGCGTATCGACGGCGCTTGCCTCGACCTTTTCATGCGGGCGCCATTCCACGCCATCGCCGTTGTCGATCACCTCGCCGCCAAAGCCGATCATATAGGCGCTTTCGCGGCGGTCGAACTCCCACGGGTTGCCGTGGCTCAGCCAGGTTTCGGGCAGTTCCACCTGCCAGCCATCGTCGATGCGCTGGCGGAACATGCCGTTCACATAGCGGATGCCATAGCCGTAGGCGGCTATGTCCAGGCTCGCCAGGCTTTCCATGAAGCAGGCAGCCAGGCGGCCAAGGCCGCCGTTGCCCAGCGCCGCATCGGGTTCCAGCTCTTCCAGCGCGGCCAGGTCAAAACCATGGCTGGCCAGCGCCTTTTCCATTTCGCGCGTCAGGCCCAGGTTCGACAGCGCGTCGCGCAGCAGCCGGCCGATGAGGAATTCCAGGCTGAGATAGTAAACCCGCTTGCCGCCCTGGTCATAGGTCTTGCGGGTGGATTCCATCCAGCGATCGATGATCACGTCGCGCAGCGCCAGGCAGGTGGCGGTGTACCAGTCGTGGGGCTTGGCGGCCCGTTCATCCTTGCCCACGCGGTGCCGCAGCACATCGATGATGTGGGCGTCGATCTCGGCAACCTTGGACGTGATTTCGAGGCTCATGGCTATTGCTCCACCTGCTTGGGCCGTGCCGTGCTGCGCGCTTGCGGGCGCAACATGGACCAGGCCGGTTATCCCGGCCTTCCTGTGGCTCCTGCCCCCGTGTCGCGCAGATCCGGCGCCGCCCCCTTGCGACACGCGGCCCCCGGCCAGCGGCTTGTTGCCGCAGCCTGGCATGCACCGGCTGCGACCTCCCGTTGCCAGGGGTAAGCCAGCCTTGCCCCCGCCGACAAGCGCAGAGTTTTGCCCATCACCAGATTGGTGGAAATCGCGCCGGCCCGCTGGCCTTCGTCATGGCCGCCTGCGGCCCTGGTCTTGCGTATGATCGCCCGGTGCAAAAGCCCATCCCCCAAGGCCGTGCGCGCTGCCCTTGCGCGTCTGCCCACGGCTGGAACGCTAGGCGCAAATCCTGCATGTGTCTGCCCGTCGCAGGATAGAATACGATTGCAGGCTGGATGTGCAGCAGCCGGGCTGCGACAGGCTCAGCCTGAACGGTCTGATAGTCCAGAACCCCGTTCGCCCCGAGCCTGTCGAAGGGCCTTTCGTGAAAGCGCTGGCCCGGCGCGCTTACCGCATCCCAATTCGCAGGCCGGCCCACAGCGTGCGCGGCGTGCCGATATCGATCGTGCCGCCCGAATTGCGCGTGACGATCGTGGTATCGAACAGGTTTTCGCCGCGCAGCACCAGGCTGGCCCAGCTGGTCAGCGGGACCTGGGCAAAGGCATCGAGCGTGGTGGCCGCGCGCAGCGGCGCGGTTTGCAGATCGTCTTCATAGGCCAGGCCCACGTGCCGCAGGGTCAGCGCCCCGGTCCAGTGCGGGGCGGGGTGCCAGGCGAGCGTGCCGCTGGCGGCAATGCGCGGCGTCTGCGCCGGGCGCATGCCATCGAGCGCGGTGCCCGGCGCCTCAACCTTGGCGTCGGTCCATGCCAGGCTGCCGTTGAATGACACCGTGCCTGCAGTCACCTCGGCGCCCAGTTCCACGCCGCGCGCATGCACGGCCG
>NZ_KE148395.1:32223-50975 GCF_000410615.1 Novosphingobium sp. B-7
CGATACAGTTCGTTGAGCGTGGGCAGGCGCAGCCCGGTATAGGCCGCGCCGCGCAGCGCCGCCCATGATGCAGCATTGAGCACCGCGCCAGCGCGCCAGCTGCCCTGCCAGCCGCTGCGCGCGGCAACGGCCGGATCGGCTGCCGATGTGCTGGTCACCGTGCCGGCAGCGTTGCGTTCTTCGTAATGGCCCTGGGTGATCGCCCAGCGATCGGCGCGCCCGCCGGCGGTCAGCACCAGCGGCCCCAGCGTCCAGTCGTCCTCGATGAAAAAGCCCACGTCGTCGGTGTGCCCGCCGGCGCGGCGCCGCGCGGTGACCAGGCCGGTTGCCGCCGACAGCGCATTTTCCTTGGTCTCGCCCTCGGCCCGGCGCCAGTCGGTGCCGAGCTTGAGCACGTGGCCACCACCGACCGGCGGCCGCAGTTCGAGCTTGCCGCCCAGGCCAGTGGATGGCGTGGCATATTGGTCCAGCGTCTTCTTGAAGCTGGTGGAGCTGACCGTCACGGCGTGGAAACCGCGCGTCTGGACATAGGCCAGCGCATCGAACTGCCACGCCCCACGGCCCACCAGGCGCAGACTGGCGTCCTGCCCGCTGATACCATTGTCGGCGCCGGCAAAGCGCAGCGTGCGGTTGTCCTCGAATGCAGCGACGCGGGCCTGCAATTCGACGTCCGGCGTCAAGGGCGCCACGGCGCGCACGCCGGTTGACCAACTGTCATAGCGCGCCCGCACGCTGGCCGGCACGCGCTGGCTTTCCGGCGTGGTCCAGAACCCCTGGCCCCGGTCCCACCGGCCGGTGACGACGGCAAAGCCCTGGCCGAGCGTGGGGGCAAGCGCTGCCGAAAGCGACGTCTCACCCCGATCATCGACCATGCCCTGCGCATTGAGCAGGCCCAGGCTCTGCGCCCCCGCACTGGTCATGTCCACGGTACCGGCCACCGCGCCGGCGCCGAACGCGCCCGAGCCGCCGCCGCGCTGCACGCGCACGCTGGCCAACCGTTCGGGATCGATCGCGGTCATCGGGATATAGCCGAAGAACGGGTCGGCCATCGGTACGCCATCGAGCAGCACCAGCGTGCGGCTGGTGGCATTGCCACCCAGCGCGCGCAGCGTGATGCCCTGCGCCGAAGGGTTGGACGCGCGGCTGTCTGAACGGCGAAACTGTTGCACGCCGGCGGCCGAGAGCAGCGCATCATCGATTCGCCCCGATGCCGTAGCCTGAAGCTGCGCGGCGGAGATGGTCTGGGTATCATAAGCCGGAGCCGCCGGGCTTTGCCCCAGGCCTTCACCCGTCACCACGATGGTCGCGCCGCCATCACCCGCATCAGGTGCCTCGGCCGCCCAGGCTGCACTCGGCAGGGCCTGCTCGAGTGCGGCCGAAACCAGCGCGGCAGGCGCAAGCGACGCCAACAGAACGGAACGGGATTTTGCAACTCTCACGTGCACTTGGCTTTATCCTCTCGTGACGGTCCAGGGCCGGTCGCCCTTATGATCGGGCCGTATGGCGCCGTCATCCGCGTTCGTTATCTTTTTCGGCTTGGGCCTGAACCATGCGGCTTTGCTGCCACATGCCCCCCGGCTCGGCCTCGCCACGATGGTCGTTTGCCCGCCCGCGCGCCATTGATCCTAGGAACAATACGCAGCCCCTTGCTCGGCAAAACCAGACGAAAAAAAAGGCCGCACCAGATGGGCGGCCCTTGGATAGTTTGGGAGAGGATGCCTGAAAGGCCCGTCCCTTTTGTCTGCCGCAGCGCAAAAGCGCAAGTGCGAAAATTTGGTATACAGTTGCATAGAATGCAATTGTTAACGCGCTTGCAGGAAACGCTGTTTCCCCCATGGAACCATGGATTAGGGTCAAAATTATGGAAATAAACAGAAAAACCTGATTGAAACATCTGCAACCGGTTGGCGGCGATGCGCAATTTGCAAACTGCTAAGCCCGTTCGCCTAGGCGAAATGACAGGGTGGGGGCTTACCCTTTCGGGCACGCCTTGGCCGCTGGTGACAGTCCCGTGTTGCAGCCTTCCGGGATGATTGCTATAAACCATAACATAATTGGGAGACTCACGATGCAGTTCGAACGGCGCAATCCCCTTGATGGTACAGTGGCCTCCTCGGCGCAGGCCATGCAGGCGGCCGACATTCCCGCGATCACGGCCAAGGCGGCCGCTGCCTTTCCCGCGTGGGCTGCGCTGGGCCCCAATGCCCGCCGCGCCGTGCTGATGAAGGCGGCCAGCGCGCTCGAAGCGCGCGCCGATGCCTTTGTCGAGGCGATGATGGGCGAAATCGGCGCGACCAAGGGCTGGGCGCTGTTCAACCTGGGCCTGGCGGCCAGCATGGTGCGCGAAGCGGCGGCCCTTACCACGCAGATCGCTGGCGAAGTGATCCCGTCCGACAAGCCCGGCTGCCTGGCCATGGCGCTGCGCGAACCGGTCGGCACGATCCTGGGCATCGCCCCATGGAACGCGCCGATCATCCTGGGCGTGCGCGCCATCGCCGTGCCGCTGGCCTGTGCCAATGCCGTGATCCTCAAGGCATCGGAACAGTGCCCGCGCACCCATGCCCTGATCATCGAGGCCTTTGCCGAGGCCGGCTTCCCCGAAGGCGTGGTCCAGGTCGTCACCAATGCCCCCGCCGATGCGAGCGCCGTGGTCGGCGCGTTGATCGATGCGCCGCAGGTCAAGCGCATCAACTTCACCGGTTCTACCGCCGTGGGCAAGATCATCGCCACGCGCGCGGCCGGCCATCTCAAGCCCTGCCTGCTCGAACTGGGCGGCAAGGCGCCCCTGATCGTGCTGGAAGACGCTGATCTGGATGAAGCGGTCAAGGCCGCCGCGTTCGGCGCCTTCATGAACCAGGGCCAGATCTGCATGAGCACCGAGCGGATCATCGTGGTCGAGGCCGTGGCCGCCGAATTTGCCAAGCGGTTCAAGGCCAAGGTCGAAACCCTGGCCGTGGGTGACCCGCGCGAGGGCAAGACCCCGCTGGGCGCGGTGGTCGATGCCAAGACCGTGGCCCACTGCCAAAGCCTGGTGCAGGATGCGCTCGACCATGGCGCCACGCTGCTGGCCGGTGGCGACACCACGCACAACGTGCTGATGCCCGCCCATGTCGTCGATGGCGTGACGCAGGACATGAAGCTGTTCCGCGACGAAAGCTTTGGCCCGGTGGTCGGCGTGATCCATGCCCGAGATGAAGCGCACGCCATCGAACTGGCCAACGACAGCGAATATGGCCTCTCGGCCGCAGTCTTCACCCGCGACACCGCGCGCGGCCTGCGCGTGGCGCGCCAGATTCATTCAGGCATCTGCCACGTCAACGGCCCCACCGTGCACGATGAAGCGCAGATGCCCTTCGGCGGCGTCGGCGCCTCGGGCTACGGCCGCTTTGGCGGCAAGGCCGGCATCGACAGCTTCACCGAACTGCGCTGGATCACCATGGAAACCCAGCCCGGTCACTTCCCGATCTAACCGTTCCATTCCCTCGTCATCCCGGGCTTGACCCGGGATCCCGCTTCTTTCCTTGCGACCAGCAAAGCGGGACCCCGGATCAAGTCCGGGGTGACGAAGTGAGAAATTCAAATTTCCCATATTTCCGAAACATAACCAGAAAGGACAAGAGCATGGCAGACGAACAAGCCGTTCGCGCGGAAGAGGATACCGTTGCCGTCACGATCGAGAACCGCATCGCCTGGGTGCGTTTCAATCGCCCGGAAAAGCGCAACTGCATGAGCCCCAAGCTCAACCGCCAGATGCTCAAGGTGATCGAGGAACTCGAATTCCGCGACGACGTGGGCGTGCTGGTGCTGTCGGGCGAGGGCGATGCCTGGTCGGCCGGCATGGATCTCAAGGAATACTTCCGCGAAACCGAAGCGCAGGGCCTCTGGGCGATCCGCAAGTCGCAGCGCGAAGCCTATCGCTGGTGGAACCGCCTGCGCTGGTATGAAAAGCCAACGATCGCCATGGTCAACGGCTGGTGCTTTGGCGGCGGCTATGGCCCGCTCTATGCGTGCGATATCGCCGTCGCTTCCGACGATGCGCAGTTCGGCCTGTCGGAAATCAACTGGGGCATCCTGCCGGGCGGCGGCGCGTCCAAGGTGGCGGCCGATCTCATGCCGCTGCGCAAGGCGATCTATCACGCCATGATGGGTGAAAACCTCACCGGTCCGCAGGCGGCGGCGCAAGGGCTGGTTACCGAATCCGTGCCCCATGCCCAGCTCAAGGCCCGCGTGACCGAGATTGCCGAGGCGCTGCTCAAGAAGGACGGCCATGCCCTGCGCGCCACCAAGTGGGCCGTGCGTCGCATGATCGACATGACCTATGAAAACGCCGAAGACTATCTGATCCGCGCCCAGGAAGCGCTGCACAGCTATGGTGGCGTGGCCGCCCGCAAGGAAGCCACCCGCCAGTTCCTCGATGAAAAGAGCTTCAAGCCCGGCCTCGGCACGTTCGATACGTCCAAGGTCAAGGACTGATCCACGCTCTGCTGCGGCAGGCGCAAACCCCGGTGCCCCATGGGCGCCGGGGTTTTGCACATCTGGCATCGCAAAAAAGGTTGTGTGCGAAACCGATCGGTATCAGGTTCCGCGCCCAGAAGGAGTGCCCCCCACATGAAACTGACGTTGCACCTGGTTTCGCCTGCCATTCTGAGCGTTGCCGCCGTGGCGCTTGCCAGCACGCCCGCGCTTGCCGCCGGCAATTCCCATGCCGAGGCCGAAGCCCAGACTCTCGAGCTGTCCAAGCAGAGCATCGCCATGCGCTCGGTCCAGGGGCCGGGCAATGAAACGCCCAAGGTGGCGGCACTCTATCGCGACGCGCTGGTCAAGGCCGGCTGGTCGCCGTCCGACATCGATATCGTGCCGGTTGACGATACCGCCTATCTGATCGCCACCTGGAAAGGCAGCGATCCCAGCCTCAAGCCGCTGGTGCTGTCGGGCCACATGGACGTGGTCGAGGCCAAGCGCGCCGATTGGCAGCGCGATCCCTTCGTGCCGGTGGTTGAAAACGGTTACCTGTTCGGGCGCGGCGCGCTCGACATGAAGTTCAACGCCGCGCTCGCGGTTTCCACGCTCATCGAGATGCGCCACAAGGGCTACAAGCCCAAGCGCACGATCGTGATCGCCTTTTCGGGCGACGAAGAAACCACGATGAAGACCAGCCGCCTGATTGCCGAACGGCTCAAGGGCCAGGCGGGCCTGGTCATCAACGTCGATGGTGGCGGTGGCATGCTGGCCGAAGACACCGGCAAGCCGCTGGCCTGGACCTGGGACGGCGCGGAAAAGAACTATGCCGATTTCCAGCTGGAAGTGACCAACCCCGGCGGCCACAGTTCCGCCCCGCGCAAGGACAACGCGATTGTCCAGCTCAGCCAGGCGCTGGTCAACATCGGCGCCTATCACTTCACCCCGGAACAGAGCCCGCTGACCAAGGCGTTCTTCGAAAGCGCCGCCAAGATCACGCCTGATCCCAAGGTTGCCGGCGCCATGCGTTCGTTCGCGGCCGATCCCACCGATGCCGATGCCATCGCCACGCTGCGGTCCTTGCCCGAATTCATCGGCCGCATCGAAACCACCTGCGTACCCACCATGGTCAACGGCGGCCACGCCTTGAACGCACTGCCGCAGCGCGCCACGGCCAATATCAACTGCCGCATCTTCCCCGGCCACAAGCGCGAAGACATCATGGCCGAACTGGCCAAGGTGGCTAACATGCCCGTGGTCAAGTTCAGCGACGTGACCGAAGGCTCCACCCCGTCACCGGCCAGCCCGATGCGCCCCGATTTCGTCAATGCGGCGAACAAGGCCATTCACCTGGCCTATCCCGGCATTGCCGTGATCCCGGCCCAGGCCTCGGGCGCCTCGGACTCGATGTGGTATCGCGTCAACGGCGTGGATGCCTATGGCGCCAGCCCCGTGCTGATCAAGGACAGCGAAGAATTCGCCCACGGCCTGAATGAACGCGTGCCCCTGTCAAACGTTGCGCCAGGCGTAGTGTACTTCACCAGCCTATTCACCGACCTGTCGAAGTAAAGCTGAAACAAAAGCCCCCTCCTCTTCAGAGGAGGGGGTTGGGGGTGGTGGAGCGAGAGCGCTACTGTAGCTGTCAACGAGGTAGCTCAGGAAGATTTGCATGAGCCGGACGTTGCGCGAACAAGACCCCAGGTGGAAAGAATACCGGTCAAGCCGGCAAGCGAGCTACGCGCGACTTATGAAGTGCCACAGCCCGCAGGCGCATTGGTTCGCGCAGCGCCACATTTCACAAATTCGGGCGATGCGCCGTGTGTTGCTCAACGGCGGGCAACCTACCTATCGGGCATTCAGTTCCCCTCGCGTCCTGCAAGTTTGGAAAGACAAGCGCAGGGTGGCGATAATAGCAACGCAGCAGGCATTGATCCGCAATCTTCCTCGGCGGCAGCAAACTAGACGAACTGCCAGATTGATTCAGCAACTTAGCGTGCTTTGGTGAGGACTTGGGACACGACACTAAGCGGGACCCCGGATCAAGTCCGGGGTGACGGGAATATTTGTAAATTCCGGCCGTTGTTATTCAAAAATTCCCACACGAAGCCACAAAGCCACAAAGGATCGCGTATCTTCGTGACTTCGTGTGAAATTATTCCTTCACCGGCCCACACACCGTGCCCAGAAACCGCCGCGCAATCGCCCCGGCTTCCTCGCTCGAAAAGCACTGCGGCGACAGGCACAGCTCCAGCCACAACCCGTCCACCAACGCCGTCACCGCAATGGCGGCGTGGCGCAAGTCACCCTCGGCCACCCCGGCGGCGCGCAGCAACTGCTCTAGCCGGGCGCGATAGCCGGCATATTGCTCGTCGTGCTGGCGGGCGATCTGTGGCTGGCTGGTCACCAGGCTCCAGAACGCGATCCACGTGGCCAGCAGCGCCGGCTGGGCAATCGGCGCGGTAAAGCTGGCGGTGACGAATGCCTCAAGCTGGGCGCGTGGATCGCTGGGCGCGGCCGCCACCGCCGCATTGAGTGCCTGCGTCACCATGGCATCGACGTGGGTATAGGTTTCGGCGATCAGCGCATCGATCCCGCTGAAATAGTGGCCGACCAGGCCAGGTGATACGCCGGCCTCCTGGGCAATCGCGCGCACGCTGGCGCCATTGGCCCCGGCGCGGGCCAGCACGCGCATCGCCGCCTCGATCAGGCTGTGGCGGCGCGCATCGGGTTCGGCCCGGCGTGGCAGCGCGCGATCTGTGGCGGCGGGACGGGCGGGGGTGGCGGCACGCGGAACGCGCCCAGGCCGGGGATCGGCACCTTGCATCTTGCACTTCCCGATGGTTGTTGTACGATCGTTCAATAAGAAATCACGCGGGGAGTCACCCATGGCCGATCTTGCCCTTGATGAACACCGCCATTTGACACTGGCGCAATGCGCCGGTGACGGCGCCGCGCCCGATCCCGATGCCGATTGGAGCCTGCCGGGCTGGATCTATCGCGATCCTGAATTTGCCGCGCTGGAGATGGACCGGATCATCCGCCCCTCATGGCAGATCGTGTGCCACGCCAGCGATCTGGACCAGCCCGGCGCCTGGCGCAGCCTGGCCTATTGCGGCGAGAACGTCATCGTTATCCGGGGCGAGGACGGTGCCATCCGCGCGTTCCACAACCTGTGCCGCCACCGCGCCATGCGCCTGGTCGATGGTGCGGCGGGTTGCGCGCGCAAGCTGGTGTGCCCCTATCACGCCTGGACCTATGAAACCGATGGGCGGCTGACCGGCGTGCCGATGAAGCGCGATTATCCCGCGCTCGATCTGGCGCAGAACGGACTGGTGCCAGTCGACCTGGAAATGTGGCACGGCTTTGTCTTCGTGCGGCTTGAGGATCACGGCTTCCCTTCGGTGGCCGAGATGATGGCGCCCTACGAAGCCGAAGTAGCGCCTTATCGCCTGGCCGACATGCGCCGCATGGGCGATGTGCGCGAACGCAGCCGCGCGGTGAACTGGAAGAACGTCGGCGATAACTATTCGGATAACCTGCATATTCCCGTGGCCCACGGCGGCCTTTCGCGCATCTTCGGCAAGTCTTACGAGATTTCGGCCGAGCCCTGGGTCGATCGCATGAAGGGCGATCTGGTCGATGCGCCCAGTCCGCATTTCTGGGAGCGGTTCTACCAGACCCATCTGCCCCGCGTGCCGCATCTGCCCGATGTGGCGCAGCGGCGCTGGCTCTATTACAAGCTGTGGCCCAACATGGCGTTCGACATCTATGCCGATCAGGTCGATTTCATGCAGTGGCTGCCGACATCGCCAACCACCTGCACCTTGCGCGAAATGGTCTTCGCCTTGCCCGACAGCGAAACCCCGCCCGAACAGCGGCGCACGATGAAGCTGGTGCGCTATGCCAACTGGCGGATCAACCGCGTGGTCAATGCCGAGGATACCTGGCTGATCACCAACGTGCAGCAGGGCATGCAATCGGCCCGCTATGGCGCCGGTCCGATCGGCCGCAGCGAAGTGTGTCTGCGCAGCTTTGCCCGCAAGATCCGCACCTTGATTCCCGAGGCACGGCTGCATCATCAGCCTGCCGAAGGGTGGAGCAGGCGCTAAACCTTTTCGTCGTCACCCCGGACTTGATCCGGGGTCCCGCTTCTTTTCCGGCGCTGTGCCAGCATTCCAGCTGGACCCCGGATCAAGTCCGGGGTGACGATGCCATCAACAACAGTATCTTTTGATCCCACGAAGGAACCCACACGATGAGCAACCGCTACGACGCCCTGATCATCGGCGGCGGCCACAACGGCCTGGTCTGTGCATTCTACCTCGCCAAGGCCGGCATGAAAGTGCGCGTGCTGGAGCGGCGCGACATTGTTGGCGGCGCCTGCGTGACCGAGGAATTTCATCCTGGCTTCCGCAATTCCACCGCCAGCTACACCGTCAGCCTGCTGCGCCCGCAGGTGATTGCCGACATGAAGCTGGCCGATCACGGCTATCGCGTGCTCGAACGCCAGATCAGCAACTTCTTCCCGTTTGCCGATACCTATCTCAAGCTGGGTGGCGGCGCGGAGCGTACGCAGGCCGAATTTGCGCGCTTTTCGCAAAAGGATGCGGCGGCCTACCCGCACTATGACGCCGCGCTGGAAAAGGTCGCACAGGTGCTGCGCGATCTCTCGCTGCAATGCCCTCCCAACGTGGGTGGCGGGCTGCATGCCTTGGCCGCCGCTGCCAAGCAGGGCTGGCCGCTGGCCAAGATGGACGTGGTGGCGCAGCGCGACCTGCTCAACATCTTCACCCGTTCCGCGCGCGATTTCCTCGATAGCTGGTTCGAGGATGACCACGTCAAGTCCGCCTTCGGATTCGATGCCGTGGTCGGCAATTTTGCCGGCGTGTCCACGCCCGGCTCGGCCTATGTCCTGCTCCACCACGTGTTTGGCGAGGTTAACGGCAAGCTGGGCGCCTGGGGCCACGCGGTCGGCGGCATGGGCGCGATTACCCAGGCCATGGCCAAGGCCTGCGCGCTCGCCGGGGTGGAAATCAGCCTGGAAAGCCCGGTCGACAAGGTTCTGATCAACAACGGCAAGGCCGCCGGGGTCAAGCTGGCGGGCGGCGAGGAGCTTTATGCCCCGATCGTGGCCGCCAACGTCGGCCCCGCGCTGCTCTATCGCCAGTTGGTCGATCGCAGCGACCTGGCGCCCGATTTTGCCCGCGCCATGGACGGGTACAAGACCGGCTCGGGCACGTTCCGCATGAACGTGGCGCTGTCGGAACTGCCCGATTTCACCGTGCTGCCGGGCAAGCAGCAGGCCGAACACCACACCGCCGGCATCATCATCGCGCCGGGCATGGACTATATGGACCAGGCCTATGACGATGCGCGCGTGCATGGCTGGTCGAAAAAGCCGATCGTCGAAATCAAGATCCCCAGCACGGTGGACAAGACCCTGGCCCCCGAAGGCGCCCATGTCGCCAGCCTGTTCTGCCAGCAGTTCAGCCCGCAGTTGCCCGACGGCCGCAGCTGGGACGATGTGCGCGAGGACGTGGCCGATCACGTGATCAACACGATCACCGAACACGCGCCCAACTTCAAGAACGCGGTCATCGCCCGCCAGATTCACTCGCCGCTCGATCTGGAACGCAAATTCGGCCTGATTGGCGGCGATATCTTCCACGGCCGGATGAGCCTGGAACAGCTGTGGGCCGCGCGCCCGGTGCTGGGCCACGGCGATTATCGCGCCCCGATCAAGGGCCTCTACATGTGCGGATCGGGCACGCACCCGGGCGGCGGCGTGACCGGCGCACCGGGCCACAATGCTGCGGCCGAAATCATCCGCGACCGCTCGCTGCTGTGGAAAATGCTGCACCGGTAAGCGCGCAACAAAAAGGCCCCCTCCTCTTCAGAGGAGGGGGTTGGGGGTGGTGAGATGTCTCGCGCAAATCATTGAAAAGTAGGACCCCTCATCAAGCCCCGGCTGACGCCATCTTACCCTTCCGCCACCGCACTGCCAGGTAGACCGGCAGCCCCAGCGCCACCAGCACCAGGCCATAGGCAATCGCTTCCAGCCCCAGGCCCCACAGCGCCCAGACGTTGAATGCTGCGGCCAGCACGGCCAGCACTACCACCCAGGGTTCATCGCGTAGCAGGCGCATCGCCGAGGCCATCGTGGCGATATAGGTCAGCATGCCCGCCGCCAGGCTGATCGAGGCGATGAAGGTGAACAGGTTGCCCATGTCGCGGCCATAGTTGAGCAGCGTGATCACCGTCAGCAGGCCCGACGACACCAGATGCGCGTTGATCGGCGTGCCGGCCTTGGTTTCCTTGCCGAACCAGGCGGGAAACAGCCCGTCGCGCGCCATGGCCCAGGGAACTTCGCCCTGGACCAGGATAAAGCCATTGAGCGTGCCGAACGCGCTGATCGCGGCAAAGATCGCCACTACGCCCGAAATATCGCCGCCCAGCCGCCGGCCCAGGAATTCCGCGACGGGCGAGGGGGAGGCCGCCGCTGCGCCCTGTGGCATATAGGCCTGGAACGCCAGTGCGATGCCCAGGTACACCGCGCCGGCCAGCGCCACGCCCCACAAGGTGGCGCGCGGCACCACGCTGCCGGCGTTCTCCACCTTGTCCGATGGCACGGTGGCCGATTCCAGCCCGAGGAACCCCCAGAAGGTGAGGCCCGCCGCACTGGCAATGAGCGTGGGCGAAAGCGGCACGGGCGGCTGCGCCACATGCGGCGTGCCGGTGACGAACAGCCATAGCGCCAGACCGATCAGCCCGACCAGCGGCACAAGCTTGAGCACCGTGGTGATCACCTGCACATCGCCCGCGCCGCGCACGCCGCGAATGTTGACCGCCGTCAGCAGCCATACCGCGCCCACTGCGACGGCCGCCGGCGCGCCGGGGGTGTGGCTCAACCACGGCACCAGCAGGCTGAGGTTCGACACCACCGCCACCGCCACCGCGCCGTTGCCCGCCCACAGCATCGTCCAATAGGCCCAGGCTGCGGCAAAACCCGCGCCCGGCCCGAATTGCTGCATGACATAGGCAAACGGCCCGCCCGGCAGCGGCTGGCGGGCGGAAAGGCGGGCAAAGACCGTGGCCATGCACAGCGATCCGCCAATCGTGACCATCCATCCAGCCAGCTGGTTGGCGCCGAGCGGGGCCAGCGTTGCCGGCAGCAGGTAAATCCCCGAACCGATCAGGTTGCCCACCACCAGGGCCAGCGTCATCCAGAAACCAAGACCACGTTTTGCTTTCTCGTTCACGCCGTAAAATCCTCCGGGGTCTGGTAGCAACAGAGACTAACGCTTGATCGCGCGGCGTCACCATGTTTGTTGTGCGGTCTGATGAGCACCGTGACCTTGGCCCCGCGCCCCGCCTATGATCCGCGCCTTGTCGCTGCCGCCGCAGCGATGAACGCCAATGACCTGCCCCGGGCAGAACCGCTGCTGCGTGCGCTGCTCAAGGATGATCCCTTCGATGTGCGCGCGATCCGGCTGTTTGCCGAACTGGCCGGCCGCATCGGCCGCTATGCCGATGCGGAAAACCTGCTGCGCCGCGCGATCGAGCTGGACCCGGCGTTCACCCCGGCGCGCGCCAATCTGGCGCTGGTGCTCTATCGCACCAACCGCGCGGCAGAGGCGCTGGATCAGCTGGCGCAAGTGACGCAGGAAGACCCCGAAAACCTCGGCCATGCCAATCTCGCTGCCGCCGCCAATGGCCGCATCGGCGCGTTCGATGCCGCGCTCGCCCTCTACGAACGCGTGCTTGCCGAAGCGCCCGATCAGCCGCGCGTTTGGATGAGCTATGGGCACATGCTCAAGACCGTGGGCCGCCAGGCCGATGGCATTGCCGCCTATCGCCGTGCCCTGGCGCTGATGCCGGGGCTGGGTGAAGCGTGGTGGAGCCTGGCCAATCTCAAGACAGTGCGCTTTGATGATGCCGATATTGTCGCGATGCAGCAGGCGCTCGACGATCCCGCGCTCGATGCCGAAGATCGCTGGCACCTCGATTTCGCACTGGGCAAGGCGTTCGAAGATCGCAAGCAGGCGGCCGATGCCTTTGCCCACTATGCTGCGGGCAATGCGCTGCGCCGCCGCCGCATTCCCTACAAGGCCGATGAAACCACCGCGACCGTCGATGCGATGATCGCCACGGCCACGCCAGACCTGTTTGCCGCGCGCGCCGGGGCCGGGTGCGATGCGCCCGATCCGATCTTCATCCTGGGCATGCCGCGCGCCGGCTCTACCCTGGTCGAACAGATCCTGGCCAGCCACAGCCAGGTCGAGGGCACCAGCGAATTGCCCGATATCGCGCAGCTGGCGCGCAAGGTGCCCGATTATCCTGCCGGGCTTGCCACGCTGGCGCCCGATGAATTGCGCGCGATGGGCGAAAGCTATCTGCACACCACGCGCATCCAGCGCCACACCGACCGGCCGCTGTTCATCGACAAGATGCCCAACAACTGGGTGCATGTGCCGCTGATCCGCCTGATCCTGCCGCGCGCGCGGATCATCGCCGCGCGCCGCCATCCGCTCGGTTGCTGCTTTTCCAACTTCAAGCAGCATTTCGCGCGGGGGCAGGGCTTCTCGTACGATCTGGCGGACATGGGCCGCTATTACGCCGATTACGTACGCCTCATGGCCCATGTCGATGCGGTGCAGCCCGGCGCCGTGCACCGCGTGATCTATGAACGCATGGTCGATGATACCGAGGCGCAGGTGCGCGCGCTGCTCGACGCCTGCGGCCTGCCGTTCGAGCCGGCGTGCCTGGCCTTCTACCAGACCGAGCGCGCCGTGCGCACCGCCAGTTCCGAACAAGTGCGACAGCCGATTTTCCGCGAAGGCACCCAGGCCTGGCAGCCGTTCGAGCCATGGCTCGATCCGCTCAAGGCCGCGCTGGGGCCGGTGCTCGATGCCTATCCTGACGCGCCGCAAACTTATGTCTGAAACCGGCAATGCGTTGCAAAACTGCCACGGTCATCTGTGATCGATTGGTGGAGTTTGTAACCGCTTGACGCACGATCGTGTCGCAGCGCACACCCAACGCACAAGAATTGCAACAGGGTGGGTTAAGCATGCGTATTGCCACGGCGGGTTTCCCGCGTTTTCTGCTGATGACCAGCACCGCGCTCCTGGCTCCGGCCAGCATCGCGATGGCGCAGGATGCCGCGCCCCAGGCATCGGCCGATCAAGGCGGTGGCAACGTCATCATCGTGACCGCGCAAAAGCGTTCGGAAAACCTGCAGAACGTGCCGATTTCGATCCAGGCACTGGGCACGCAAAAGCTTGACCAGCTCAACGTCTCGAACTTCAACGGCTATACCCAGCAGCTGCCGACTGTCGTCGCGCAAAGCTCGGGCACGCCGGGCACCAACATCATCTATATGCGCGGCGTCGCTTCGGGCGGGGATGGCAACCACTCGGGCTCGCTGCCCTCGGTCGGCGTCTATCTCGATGAACAGCCGGTGACCACGATCGGCGGCAACCTTGACGTGCATGTCTACGACATCGCCCGCATCGAAAGCCTCGCCGGCCCGCAGGGCACGCTTTATGGCGCTTCGTCGGAAGCGGGCACGATCCGCATCATCACCAACAAGCCCGATACCTCGGGCTATTACGGCCGCATGGATGTGGAGCTGAACAAGGTCCACAAGGGCGGCACCGGCGGCAAGGTGGAAGGGATGGTCAACATCCCGCTGTCGCAGAAGGCGGCGCTGCGCATCGTCGGCTTCTATGAAAAGGATGCCGGCTTTATCGACAACGTGCCCGGCACGCGCAGCTTCCTGCCGCAGCCCGGTGGCATCACCATCAACAACAACCAGTTCGTCAAGAAGAACTATAACGACACCGAGATTTCGGGCGGCCGCGCCCTGCTCAAGGTCGATCTTGACGACAATTGGACCGTCACGCCCGGGATCATGTACCAGGACACGCGCAGCCACGGTTCCTATGGCTATGATACCTCGCTGGGCGATCTTCAGGTGCAGCATTTCCTGCCCGAATACCGCCGAGATATCTTTGCGCAGGCCTCGCTCACCATCGAAGGCAAGATCGGTAGCTGGGATCTCACCTATGCCGGTGCCTATCTCGATCGCAAGACCTTCTCGTCCAGCGACTATACCGACTACGCCGAAGCGTATGACTCTCTCTATTCCGGCGTCGGCGGCCTGGCCGGCTATTTCTATTACAAGGACAATGCCGGCAACCAGATCAAGCCGATCCAGCAGGTGATCGGCCAGGATCACTTCAAGAAGATGAGCCAGGAACTGCGCATTGCCTCGCCCAGCAGCGAGCCGCTGCGCTTCGTGGGCGGCCTGTTCTATCAGCGCCAGTCGAACCTGATCCACCAGGATTACCAGGTCGCCGGTCTGGCCGATCTGCTCTCGGTCAATGGCAAGCCCGGCACGCTGTGGCTGACGCAGCAGCACCGCGTCGACAAGGACTATGCCGCGTTCGGGGAAGTCAGCTACGACATTCTGCCCAATCTGACGGCAACGGCAGGCGGCCGTTATTTCAAGTATGACAACTCGCTGATCGGCTTCTTCGGTTTCGGTCGCAATCCGGCGTTCTACCAGGGTGCCGATGGCAACCCGCCGCCCAACGCCGCCGGCTCCAGCCGCACTGGCGTGGCGGGCTGCTACACCTCCGATGGTCTCACTCTGCGCAATGCGCAGCTGGCCGACGAAACCAACATCACCCTGCTGCCGCCGGCGGTGGGTGACAGCCCGTGCACCAACCTGGGTGATTACGTGAACGGCTCGGTCGTGCCCAAGCGCGCCAAGGGCGATGGCGGCACCTACCGCTTCAACCTGACGTGGAAGCCCGATCGCGACATCACGGCCTATGCCACGGTTTCGCGCGGGTTCCGCCCGGGCGGCATCAACCGCCGCGCCGACGTGGCAGCCTACAAGCCCGATTACCTGACCAACTTCGAGCTGGGCCTCAAGACCACGCTGTTCGATGGCCTGCTGCGTTTCAACGTGGCGGTCTATCAGCAGAACTGGAAGAACTTCCAGTTCTCGTACCTCGGCGCCAACAGCTTCACCGAAATTCACAACGGCCCCGACGCCCGCATTCGCGGCGTGGAATTCGATGCCAACGTGGTCAAGGGCGGCTTCTCGTTCAACTTCGGCGGCGCTTACACCGACGCCAAGATGCGCAAGAACCTGTGCGCGATCGATGACCCCACCTACACCTGCACCGGCGATGGCAACATGATTGCTGCCCCGGCTGGCACGCGCCTGCCGATCACCCCGCAGTGGAAGCTGGCCAGCACGGCGCGCTACAGCGTGCCGGTCGGTGCAGCCAAGGTCTATGGCCAGATCAATGCCACCTATCAAAGCTCGGCCGCGTCCGATCTGCGCACGGCGGTGATCCAGGCTGGCACAGGCAAAACCATCAATCCTGCGCAGCTGCTCGGACGCCTCGATGCGTTCACGCAGTTCAACCTGGCCATCGGCAGCGAGTGGGACAAGTACTCGCTCGAACTGTTCGCGACCAACGTGTTCGACGAACGCGGCCAGCTGTCACGCTATGTCGCCTGCGGTTCGTGCTACAACCGCGTCTACATCGTGCCGAACCAGCCGCGCACGATCGGCATCCGCGCCGGCGCGAAGTTCTAAGCCAAGCCCCGCTAAAAGCCCCCTCCTCTTCAGAGGAGGGGGTTTGGGGGTGGTGCGAAGCCTTGCACAGCGGTGCCGGGCGGCTTCGACAAGCTCAGCCCGAACGGAAGCGTGATCAGATAATCCGCCCCCGCTCACCGGCGGCAAAGCCCCCGACCATCACGGCTTGTCCAGCACATATCCCAATGCGCGCACGGTGCGCAGCGGATAGCCCGCGCCGGCATCGCGCAGCGCCCGGCGCAGACGGCTGACCCAGGCATCCACGGTGCGCTCGTCGATCGGCTGGCCCTGCTTGCCCAGCGCGGCAATCAGCTGCTGGCGCGAAAACACCTGGCCCGGCTGTTCCATCAGATAGCGCAGCAGGCGCAGTTCATTGGGCATCAGGGCAATTGCCTTGTCCTTCCACCGCGCCTGTAGGGCTGTCAGGTCCAGGCTCAGTTCGCCCAGGCGCAGCGTGCGCGCCACGGCCTCACGTTCGGGCAACTGCACCGACAGCACGCGATCCAGCACGGTGCCACGGTCGATCGGGCCGAGGATATAGTCATCTGCCCCGGCGCGCAGCGCGCGGCGCTTGGCCTCGGCATCGTCTTCTTCCAGCACCATGGTCACATGGGCGGCTTCGGTCTGCATGTCGGCGCGCAGGCGGCGGCACAGTTCCAGGCCAGAAAGCTCGGGCAGCAGCCAGTCGACGAACGCCCATGGCCGCCCGTCGAGCAGGGGCAGGGGGCCCGACCCGTGCCAAGGGTGAAACACCACCTTGAGATCGCCATGGGCGAAGGGGTCAAGGCCGCCGTCCAGCGGGTTGGTCAGCAGAATGTCGATCTGGCGCATGGGCCTGCCTGTTGGGGGGAAACAACAGTGGCCTTGTGTCCATGGTATGTGACGGCCTTGTGACGATAGGCGGCGATCTGTCACATTCCGGGGAAAATTCGTGTCGCGATGGTCATGTTTGTCCGGCGCGGGGTGGCGGAGAGAGGCCAGCCACCCCGCGTCGGAACCTCGGTCAGACCGGCAGGCCTACATAGTTTTCGGCAATGCTGGTCTGCGCGGCGCGGCTGGTGGAGATATAGTCCAGCTCGGCCACCTGCATTGCCCGCTCAAACGGGCCGTCTTCGGGGAAGCGGTGCATCAGCTTGGTCAAGGACCAGCTGAAGCGTTCCGATTTCCACACCCGCGCCAGCGCCTTGGCCGAATAGCCGGCGATCGCATCGGCATCGTTGTGCTTGAAAAAGCCGCTCAGGGCCTGGGCGGCATAGTGCACGTCGCTCGCCGCCAGGTTCAGGCCCTTGGCGCCGGTGGGCGGCACGATGTGCGCGGCATCGCCGCACAGCAGCAGGCTGCCATGGCGCATCGGCTCGAACACATAGGAGCGCAGCGGCGCGATCGACTTTTCGATCGAGGGGCCGCGCGTCATCTGCGCGGCGGCATCGGGGCCCAGGCGAATGGCGAGTTCGTCCCAGATGCGCGCGTCGCTCCAGTCCTCGATCTTTTCGGTCAGCGGCACGTCCACGTAATAGCGGCTGCGGGTGTGGCTGCGCATCGAGGCCAGGGCAAAGCCGCGCTCGTGGTTGGCATAGATCAGCTCGTGGTTGCACGGCGGCACGTCGGCCAGGATGCCCAGCCAGCCGAACGGATAGACCCGCTCGTATTCGCGCGCCACGCTGGCGGGAATGGCCTTGCGCGAGGGGCCATGGAAACCATCGCAGCCAACGATGAAGCGTGCGTCCAGGCGCTGTTCGCGGCCGTCGTGGGTGAAGGTGAGGTAGGGCGCGTCGCTCTCGATCGCGTGCAGCGCCACGTCGCTGGCGCCATAGAGCACCGGCAACCCGCGTTCGGGCGCGGCATCCATCAGGTCGCGCGTCACTTCGGTCTGGCCATAGACGGTCACGGTCTGGCCCGTGAGGTTGGCCACGTCGATGCGGATCAGGCGCTCACCATCGGCCAGGTTGAAGCCTTCTTCCACCAGGCCCTCGGCCTTGAGCCGGGCATCCAGGCCCAGCCGCTCCATCAGGTTGACGGTGATTGCTTCCAGCACGCCGGCGCGAATGCGGCCCAGCACATAGTCACCGGTCTGGCGTTCCACCACCACGCATTCGATGCCTTCGGCACGCAGCAGGTGGCCCAGCAACAGCCCGGCGGGGCCGGCACCAATGATCGCAACTTGGGTTTTCATCGCGCGTGTCTCTCCCGTGGCGGCCCATCGGGCGGGGCTGCCATGCCCTGCTTTCTTGACATCGGCAGGGCCATGCGGGAATGCATGGGGCTGACATAAGATGGCACTTTCAGGACAAGCGATGATCAGCCTGCGCATTCCCAGCTATGCCCTCTACGGTGAGCAGCATGGCGGGCAGCAGGGTGGGATCGCCGCCGGATTTGCCCATATCGAAACCATTGCCGCGCGCTCTTCCTTGCACGATTGGGAAATCAGGCCCCATCGCCATGCCGATTTCGTGCAAGTGCTGCTGGTGCACAGCGGACAGGCGCGGATCACGTTTGATGGGGTGGAACAGGCGCTCGCCGGTCCCCTGGCGGTGATCGTGCCGGCCGGCGTGGTGCACGGCTTCCGCTTTGCCGCCGATGTGGTGGGCCATGTCGTCACGCTCGGTGCCGATTTCCTCGCCCGCGCGCCGGCGCCGGCCGATCCGCTGCGCCGCGCGCTGACCCAGGGGCAGGCCGC
>NZ_KE148396.1:0-2592 GCF_000410615.1 Novosphingobium sp. B-7
CCGGATAGGCCGGGCGCAGTTGATAGGGCGGCGGCGGCCCCGGCGGCGGCCCCATCGGTGCATGCGGCGCCCCGGCCTGCGCCAGCGCAACCGAGGCGCCCAGAACGATCGCCGCAACGGCGAGAATGGTGCGCGTCATGCCTTGCCTCCCTTGGTCACGCTATCCTGCGGCGCGGAATGGCGCTGCGCGGCATAGGCGGCGGGCCACACGCCCTGCTTGCCCGGCGCAATGATGCCGTTGGGATCGAGCGCGTTCTTGACCCGCTCGTCGAACCGGCGCAGCGCGTGGTTGTTGTAATCGAACGTGTCCATCACCGGGTCCATCCAGCCCAGGTGCGTGCGGTATTCGCCATAGCCAGCCTTGGCCGTCTCGCTGATCAGCGCGTTGAACAGCGCCTTCATGTTCGAAACCATCGCGGCATCGTCGCGATCGTACATCAGCATGTTGATGTTGTTGGCAAATCGCCCGCCGACGGTGAAGCTGGCATAGAAATCTACGTCGTGATCGGCGATGATCTTGCGGCTGCGCTTCAACTGCCCCAGCACATGCTCGCTGCTCGCCGGCACCACCGGGGAAAAGCCCATGTGCGCGCCGCGCCCGCCGATCCAGTCAGACATCTGCAGCGGCACGGCCGAGGGCACGCCCATGGTGATCTCGTACTGGCCGATGGCGTCGCCCTGGCGCCACCAGTTCTCCTGCGGCGGCGCGGCCAGATGGCGCTTCATCGCCGCCTTGACGATCTCGGCCTTGGCCTTGATCACGCTTTCCTCGCCATAAAGGCGCAGCGCCACCTGCCAGTAGCCCAGCTTGTACTGCTTGAGCAGCTCGGCCACGCGCCATTCGGGGATGGCACCCGGCTTGTCCCAGAAATCGTGGCGCTGGCCTTTCAGCACCATCTTGCCCAGCCAGCTGGGGATGAACACGTTCTGCTCGATCAGCCCGGAAATCTTGAGCGGTGCGATGGTATCGACCACCCAGCCGATATCCCCCTCTTCGGGAATGTCGAAGATCAGTTCGAGCGAGGCTTCGGGCGCGGGTTGCAGCCACAGCCCGGCCTTGGTGACCACGCCCAGGTTCGACTGGGTGAACGCCAGGTCATAGGTCGGGCCATAGCTGAACGGAAACAGGTGCCAGGCCGGGTTGCCGGTCATCGCGCCCATGCCGGTGCGCAGCAGGTCGCCATCGGGCAGCACCACTTCCAGCCCGCACAGGTTGCGGGCATGGAGGCCATAGGGGGTATAGCCGATGCCGTGATCGAGCGCGTTGCCGATCACCGAGCCCCAGCCATTGCCCGGCACGCTCATCCACAAGGGATGGTTGCCGCGCAGGATGGCATCGTGCAGGTCAAAGAACCCCACGCCCGGCTCCACCACGCAGGTGGCCAGCTTGGGATCGATGTCGATGATATTGTTCATGCGCCCCAGATCGAGCACGATCGACCCGGCCATGCGCGGCGCGGCCGTGCCATAGCCCAGGTTCTTGCCGCGCGCGACCGGCCACAGCGGGGTCTTGTGCTCGTTAGCGAGGCGCACGACCGCCCGCACTTCCTCCACATTGGCCGGCGCCACGGCGGCGCTGGCGGCCCATTGCTCGGCATCGCCGGGGGCATAGATATCGGAATAGGCGTCACGGTCGCTTTCGCTGGCCATGACCCAATCCTTGCCCACCACGCCTTCATAGGCCTTGAGCGCGGCGGCAAAGCCCTGGGGGCTGACGCGGGGTGGCAGGTGCAGTTTCACCGGCAGATCTCTCCCATCATGGTCCCGCAACCGGGACTCATTTTCTAACAATTGTTATTGTTCTGCCTGCAATCGCGCGGTCGGTCAAGCCGCCATCACATGATTTGTATCGCCAAGCCGTTCAGCCCCGGCTATCATCGCAGGTGGGGACCAGGACTTTGCAGCGAGCCAAGCACCTGGCATGAAGACCAAGCCTTTCGTCACCATCGCTCTTGCCGTTGGCCTGCTGGCCGGCACCACTGGCTGCAGCCAGCTGTCGCGGCTGTTCTCGCACGATGCCGATACGCCCGATATCGCCGGCACGCTCGATGCCGAGCCGTCCGGCGCCAGTAGCCAGGCCGGCATTTTCTCGGCGGCCACGCCCGATGATCCCACCGCGTTTCTCAAGGCCATGTTTGCCGACGATGGCCTTGGCGGCGCGGTTTCCACCGTGGGCGATCTGCGCCACCGCTATTTTTCCGAAGAGATGGCCGGCCTGCTGGCCGATACCACGCGCGGCACCGGCTCGTCGCTGGCGGGCAATCCGCTCTGCCTGTGCAACAACCCCACCGATCTGCAGCAGACCATCATGATCACCCATGCCGATGCCCACAAGGCCCTGGCCCACGTCACCGTGACCCGCAGCGGCGTGGCCGATGGACCCACCGTGCACCTGGTGATCGCCATGGCCCGCAAGGAGGAAGGCTGGAAAATCACCGACATCCGCTATCCCGACGAAAACGTCGGGCTGCGCGATATCCTGGCCAAGGCCAACGCCCCGTCGCTCGACGTCAACGCGGCGTATTAGGCGGGGTGGGCCAATTCGAATGAGCGGTTTCGCTTATTTGAGGACATGCTGGCGTTTTGCACAAG
>NZ_KE148396.1:2720-27929 GCF_000410615.1 Novosphingobium sp. B-7
GTGCACCATGCCTGCAATCACTGCGCAACGTCAGCCAACCACCAATCTAAGTCGTTCCCCTCGCCATTGAACCCGTCCACACGCCCTAATCAACCGCGTTGCGGCGCCCCAGGATGCGCTCGAACGGCAGGCTGACGATGGCCTTGACGATCGTGGTATCGGCATTCGTGCCATAGCCGTGCCCAACCCCCAGGTTGAGCGCCCAGCGCCCCAGGTCCACGTCGGCCACGGCATAGATCGACTGGTCGCTGCCGTGCAGGTTGCCGAAATGGGCAAAGCTGCCCGTGCCGTTATAGCTTTCGATGCCCAGCGAGACCTTCTTCGTCATCGCATAGGCGACGCGGGTGTCAAACTCGACTTCGGGCGAATGGCCGACCGGGCCTGACACCACGAAATCGACATTGGCATTTTCGGCCAAGGTCCACTTGCCCAGCCGCGTGCCGACGATGCCTTTCAGCTCGGCATTCCACGGATTGATGTCGAGCTTGTGATCGACGTGGCCAATCTCGAAATTGGCGCCCCACCACCAGTTCTGTCCGGGGCGGCGCGGGGCGATGAACTTGAGCCGGGTCTTTACCCCGCCGGGATCGAGCCGGCCCTGCCCATCAAGCGTCGCCAGCGGTAGATAGAGCCCCGCTTCCAGATAGGGCGTGATGCCATAGGAAAATTCGGGGGTGACGCGCAGGCGGTGCAGCGCCTGTTGCGCGCCGGCATAGTCATCGGTGGTGGTGCCATCGGCCACATAGTTGATGTGGGTATCGAGGCCGAAATGGCCGGGCTGGTCCATCTCGTCCATGTAGACCTGGATTTCCTCTGGCGCGGCCAGGGCCGGCTGCGTTGCCGACACACCGCCCACCATCGCTGCCAGGGCCACACCCTGCCTCACCACACGCCACGCCATGCCACACGCCCCTCAAAGGAGCGCCGCCGATAGCAAAGCGGCGATCGCGAAGATAATTACAAAATGCCAACGTGCCCCTGTGGGCTGGTCAGGTCAGCGCGTAATACTTCACGTGGTTGCCATCCGGGCGCCGCTCACCCACGCCGATGAATACGTGCCGCGTCAGCCAGTCGTGCGGGCCCTTGCTGGTCTCGAACGTGGGCTGCGCGCGCAGATAGTATTCGGCGTGCGGAACCGGCGCGCCGCCGGCAAAGGCCCAGGCGCGCAAGCGATCCATCGTGCCGGCCTCGCGCCCCCACAAAAAGCCCTTGTTCTGCATGTAGATCAGCGTGCCATCGTCCACTTCCAGCACATAGCGTGCATCGAACACGGCGGTGTCATCGCTGCGGAAGAAGGCATAGTCCCCGCCCGAATTGGGCACTGCCCGGCCTTTCAGGCGCGGCCCTTCGAACACGCCTTCGTCGACATAGACCGCGCTGCGCATGCCGCCGCTGGGCAAGTCGGGGATCATCTGCACCCGCGTGAATTTCAGCGTGCAGGCAAAGGCAAACTCCAGGCGGGGATTGTCGAGCGTGGAAAAGTCCATGAGGAAGCGGCCCGTTCGGTTCAATAGTTGGAAAGGATGGTCAGGCTCGGCCCGTCGAGCGGCTTGCCGGCCTTCTGCTTGGCCAGTTCATCGGCCCGCGTCTTGCCCTGCAGATCGATCAGGTAGGCATGGATCGCATCGGCATCATCAGGGCGCAAGACATCGTCCCAGCGTGGCATGCCGGCCGGCAGCAGCGCGCCTTCCAGCACGATCTGCTTGAACGCCTCGTGCGTGCCGGGCTGCATGCGGCGCAGGTCTGGCGCCATCGAACGGTGGATATTGGCATGGCAGATCGCGCAGTTGGCAAAGAACAGCCCCTGCCCGCGCGCAATCGTGGCCGCCGTCACCCCAGGCGCCTGGGCCGGCGGCGGCGGCGCCACCTCCAGCGGGGGCAGCAGCGGCGGCAGCGGCACCTTGCTGCCATCCAGGCGGAAGACCAGCAGGCGGTTCTGGTTGCCCCGGCTGTAGGCGGCCGAATAGCGCGGGGTAAAGGCCCAGCCGCCCCCGCCCCAGCCGGCCTGCACGGCAATGTACTGTACGCCGCGCACGGCATAGGTGATCGGCGCGGCCATGATCGGGCTGCCGGTCTCGATGCTTTTCAGCACGGCGCCATTGCGCGCATCGCGCACCACCAGCTTGCCCGACAGCGTGCCCTGCACGATCAGGCCCGATGCCGTGGCCAGCACGCCGCCACGGTCCTGCCAGCCTTCGCTGTCCACCGCCCACACCGTCTTGCCGGTAAGCGGATCGATCGCGCGCAATTGGCTCTTGCCCGGATCGGCCTTGGCCTGCGCATAGGCCGGCAGCGCCTTGACCGCCTGCGCCATCGGCGGCGGCAGCGTTTCCGTGGCCGCCACCACATCGGGGGTAAAGATCAGCGCGGCATCGTTGTTGAGCGCGCGGGCGCGATAGGGCTTGGCGCCTGGCGTCATGAAGATCAGGTTGCCGATATCGGCAACCGATCCGTAATAGAGGCCGGTCTGCGGGCTATAGGCCGCCGGAAACCAGTTGCGCGCCCCCACGGTGGAGGGGAACACGATCTTGGGCCCATCGGTATAGTCTGCAGCTTCCCTATTGAGGATCGGCTTCATCGTGCCCGGCTCGAAGCCCTTGATCCAGTTGGCCCGCGCGATCGCATTGGCGCGCAGCACCTGGCCGGTCTTGCGATCGATCACATAGAGGAAGCCGTTCTTGGGCGCATGCAGGATCACCCCGCGCGTCTGCCCGTCGACTGCCATGTGCGTCAGGATCATCGGCTGGGTAGAGGTGAAATCCCAATTGTCTTCGGGTGTTTCCTGGTAATGCCAGACCATCCGCCCGGTCTTGGGGTCGAGCGCGACGAGCGAGCCGAGATAGAGATTGTCGCCGCCGGCAGGCGAGCGTTTCGAGCGCGCATAAGGGCCGCCATTGCCGGTGCCGACCAGCACGTAACCGGTTTCGGGATCATAGTTGATCGCATCCCACGGCGCGCCGCCGCCGCCCACGTCCCAGCGGCTCTTGGGGTCCCAGGTCTTGAGCGCGGCTTCCAGCTCCGGCGTTTCCTGTGGGCCGAGCGCGGGATCATGCGGCACCACGTGCCAGCGCCAGCGGATCGCCCCGGTCTTGATATCGAGCGCCGTGACATAGCCGCGCACGTCATACTCCGCGCCGCCCATGCCGATGACCACCAGGTCGCCGGCCACTTCGGGCGCGCCGGTGGAATTGTCGCCGCGCTTGCGGTCCTCGATGAAATCGGTCTTCCACACCACGGCGCCGGTCTTGGCGTCGAGTGCGTACATCCACCCGTCGAGCGCGGCGATGAACACCTTGCCGCCTGATACGGCCAGCCCGCGGTTGACCATGTCGCAACACGCGGTGCGGTTGCGCTGCATGTCCACCTCCGGCTCGAACCGCCAGAGTTCGCGCCCGCTCGCCGCGTCATAGGCATAGGCGCGCCCGGCATTGCCGGCGACATAGAGCACCCCGCCCACCATCACCGGGCTGGCTTCCTGCCCGCGCGCGGTGCCCAGGTCTGCTTCCCAGGCCAGGCCCAGCCGCGCCACATTGGCCGGGTTGATGGCGTCGAGCGTGGACCAATGCGTCTTGCCTGGGTCCCCGCCCGGCTCGATCCACTCGTTGCCAGCGCGCTGCGTCAGCGGCGCGGCCGCGGCCAGCGTCAGGCTTGCCGAAGCCAGAATGGCCAGGTTGCGCCAGCGCCCTTCGACAAGCTCAGGGCGAACGGGAACCAAGTGAAGTGAGCCGTTCGGGCTGAGCTTGTCGAAGCCCCCCGCAGTCGCGCGCCCCGCACGGCCCTTCGACAAGCTCAGGGCAAATGGGAACCAGGTAAAGTGAGCCGTTCGGGCTGAGCCTGTCGAAGCCCCCCGCAACCATCCCCAAACCGCGCGCATCACAGCGCATCCCATGGGCTGGGCATGCGATAGGGCACGGTAATGAAGTTGGCTTCGATCTGCTCGATCATGCCGTGGTCGATCTTGAACAGCTCGGAGATGTAGAAGCTGTGCGGCCGGCGTACCGGGCTTTTCACGGTGCGGCCATCGGTCAGCTGATACTCGTCGATCCGCCCGGAATGATCGATGAAGCCAAACGCCAGCACCAGCCCGCGCTCCTCGTCCACCAGGGGAAAGCGCCGCGCGCGCAGTTCGTCGTCATAGCGATAGTTGCCCATGCGGAACTGTTCTTCGCAGCCCAGCGCGGATACCGGCACGATCTTGGCGAATTCCGGGTTGCGCGTGGTCTGCACGCCGTTTTCCACCCGCTGGCAATCGGGGTGGAAGCGGGTGTGGATCGTACCATCGTTGCGCTGCAGCGTGTCGAAATAGCCGTTGGACAGCCGCACCATTCCGGCCCGATCGACCGGGCTTTCCGGCTCGCGGTGCAGGATCGGCTTGTCCCAATAGCGCGGGTTTTCAAACTTGATGCCGCTGTCCGACTGGCGCACGATCAGCAGCTCGGCCTCCGCCACCTCGCCCGCCTCGTTCAGGGCCAGCCGCACGGTCAGTGCCGATTCCTCGATCGCCTCGATCAGCGTGCCGAAATAGCCGACCTGGCGGGTGCGCACATCGGCAAAGCGCAGGCGATAATCGCCCAGCCCCTGCACCGTGCCCCACACGCCATCGTCGGTGGCCAGCATGACATTGTTTTCGGAAAACAGCGCATCGCTCGCCCAGTTGACCTGGGCCGAAGCCCCTTGGCCGAGGGCAGCCAGAAAGGCATCGAGTGCGGCATAGAGGGCCTCGCGGTCCATCGTCTCTCCCTTTTCGCGGCCTTGGGGCAACAAGCCTTTGACGCGGTTATGCAACCGACATATCCTATCAATTGTTAGAATGAAAGGGGGGAGATACCCTCTTGCCGCAGATGCAGCCCGGGAGAAATGCCAATGTCCAGAACGCCCGCCGAACAGGCCCTGCTCGATCGCGTGCTGGCGATGTACCACGATGTGCTGATCGCGATGGATAGCGGTGCGGTCGATCGCTACATCGCGCCCAGCTATGTCCAGCACAGCTCGCTGGCAGAGCCGGGCGTGCCCGCGCTCAAGGCCTTTCTCGACCGCGTCCGCCACGAATCGCCCGATGCCCGGCAAACCATCCATCGCAGCTTCGTCGATGGCGACCACGTCGTGGTGCACACCCATGTGCAGCGCTGGCCGGGCGATCCCGGCTTGGCCGTGGTCGATATCTTCCGGTGCGAAGATGACATGATCGTGGAGCACTGGGACGTGATCCAGGACGTGCCGACCGCACCGGTCAATCCCCTGCCGATGTTTTGAAAGGCCCCACGATGCGCTTTGACAACACCTGCGTCGCTATCCTCGGCGGCAATTCCGGCATCGGCCTTGCCGCCGCGCGCCAGTTCGCGGCAGAGGGCGCGCGCCTGGCGCTGACCGGCCGCAACCCGCAAACCCTGCACGAGGCGGCCGAGGAACTCGGCGCGCTGGCGGTGCGCGCCGACATGGGCGATGTGGAGCAGACCCGCGCTGCCCTGGCCGAGATCGAGCAGGTGCTGGGCGGCATCGACGTGCTGTTCGTCAACGCCGGCGTCGGCGGCTTTGCCATGGTGCCCGAGGTGACCGAGACGTTCTGGGACGATATCCACACCGTCAACCTGCGCGGCGCGTTCTTTGCGATCCAGAATGCGCTGCCGCTGATGCGCGATGGCGGCGCCATCGTCATCACAGGCTCGATCGGATCGCTGGCCGCCGTGCCGGGCAACGTTGCCTATGCCGCCGCCAAGGCAGGCCTGCGCGCCATGGCGCGGATCGTCGCCAAGGAACTCCTCCCGCGCCGCATCCGCGTCAACCTGATCAGCCCCGGCCCCACCGAGACCGAAATCTTCAAGCGGGATGCCAGCCCCGAACAGATCGCCGGCATGCGCGACATGCTCTCGGCCGTGGTGCCAATCGGCCGCATGGGCACAGCCGAAGAAGTCGCCAGCGCCGCGCTGTTCCTGGCCAGCCGCGAGGCCAGCTTCATCAACGGCGTTGATCTCTATGTCGATGGGGGGTGTCTGGAGTTGGGATGAGATGGAGTTGCCACCATTTTGGAATGTGTGTCGGATAATATCGTCTTGTTACAACCATGGGTTGCCGATACGTCGATGCACACGGACGTTTCGTCATGGGGAGGAATTGGGGTGACTTCAGGATTTTTCAAAGCCGCGGCGCTCGCATTGTGCGTCGCTGCACCGCTCGGCTTGGGCATGCCGGTGGCCGTGGCACAGACGGCGGCCAAGGCCCTGCCGGCCAACACCATGGTCCAACTGACGCCCGAGGCGGAAATCTCGTCCAAGAAGATCAACCTGGGCGACAAGGTCGGCTTTGCCGTGGTCAACGACGTGACGGACGGCGGCCAGGTGGTGATCCCGCGCGGTAGCCATGTTGAAGGTGCGATCACGTTCAAGACTGGCAAGGCGATCGGCGGCAAGTCGGGCAAGTTCGAGGTGACCTTCGAAAAGATCACCGTGGGCGGCAAGACCTATGCCATGAAGGGCACCCACCGCCAGGAGGGCAAGGGCAACACCGTCGCTGCCGTGTTTGGTAGCATGCTGGTCAGCGGGCGTTCGGCCGTGATGCTGCCGGGCGACTTTGCCAACGCCTTTACCAACGAGCCGATTCCGTACTGATCAGGCGCGCCTGATTGCGGGAACAGACGAGGGGCCCGGCCGCGATCTAGTGCGGCCGGGCCTTGCTGTTTTCCGCGCTCAAAGCCCCTCGGGCAGGGCATCAAGCAGCATGGTCTTGGTTTCGACATAGGGCATCAGCCCTTCTGGCCCGCCCTCGCGACCCACGCCCGATTGCTTGAAGCCGCCGAACGGCAGACCAAAATCCATGCGCAGGCCGTTCTGGCCAAAGCCGCCGGTGCGGATGCGTCGGCCGATCGTCCAGGCAGCTTGGGCATCGTGCGTCAGCACCGAACCGTTGAGGCCATAGGCACTGGCATTGGCCACCGCCACGGCCTCTTCCTCGTCCTCCACCGGGATCAGCGCCAGCACCGGACCAAAGATCTCTTCCTGGGCAATGGCATCGGCATTGTTCACATTGGCAAACAGCGTCGGCTCGATGAAATAGCCACGGTTGAGATGGCTGGGGCGGCTGCCGCCGGTCACCAGGTCAGCGCTGGCCTTGCCTTGTGCAATATAGCCCTCGATCCGCTCCAACTGGCGCTGCATTGCCACCGGGCCCAACTGGGCGGCGGGGTCATCGCTGTGGCCGATCACCACGCCGCGCATTTCCCGGGCGATGGCATCGGCCAGTTCATCATGGCGCGCGCGCGGCACGATCACCCGGCTCAGCATCGCGCAGACCTGCCCGCTCATCATCGTGATCGTGCCGGTCAACAGCTTGGCCGCATGATCGATCGCGAAATCGTCGCGCACGATCGCGGCAGACTTGCCCCCCAGTTCCAGCGTGCAGCGCGCCACGCGCCCGGCGCAGACCTGGCCGATGCGCTTGCCCGCCACGGTCGATCCGGTGAAGCTCACCTTGTCCACGCCGGGATTGTTGACCAGGTGATCGGCCGCCTCGCGGTGGCTGGGCACCAGGTTGACCACGCCGGGCGGCAGACCCGCCGCCTCTGCCGCCTCGGCAATGAGATAGGCTTCCAGCGGGGTTTCGGGCGATGGCTTCATCACCACGCAGCATCCCGTCAGCAGGGCATAGGCCACCTTGTTGGCCATGATGCCGAACGGGCCGTTCCACGGCGCGATGGCCGCCACCACGCCGACCGGTTCCTGCACGATCAGCGCGGCCACCGCCGCATGGCTGGGGCGCTGCTCGATGAACGGAAAGTCTTGCGCAAAGCCAGCGATGCCGTCGAGCGCGAACAGCGCGCCCTGGTGCATCGGCCCGGCAAAGCTGGCCAGCCCGCCGATCTGCGCGGTCCAGGCGCGGGCGAGTTCATCGGCGCGTGGGCGCAGATGATCGATCATGGCGCGAAATGCCGCAATGCGCTGCGCCGGGGGCGTGGTCGGCCAGGGGCCATGATCGAACGCCGCGCGCGCCGCCGCGACGGCCGCATCCATGTCAGCCGCGTCCGCCTCGGCCACGCGGGCCACCACCTGCTCGCTATCAGGCGAAATAATCTCGATCAGGCGACCGCTGTGCGCGGGCACCCATTGCCCGCCGATATAGAGGCGTTCGGGATGGGCGATATGAACGCCGTGGGGAAGCAGCATGGTCAATTCCTTTGATCGAACGCGGCAGGCCAAATGGTTCAGGCGGCAAGCGGCGGTGGCAGCGCGCATTCCACCTTCTCGATCCGGCCAGCCCGCGTGGTGTAGAAGATGAACTGGCGGATTTCCTGCACCTCGCCCGCGCGGATGGGGAAGAAGCCGGTTGCGCCCTTGGCATCCAGTTCGTCGCGCGTCAGGTCGCGCAGCGCTTCGATCCGCACGATCGCATCCACCGCAGTTGCCGTCTCGCTGGCGGCAAAGTTATGGATCGAAACGGTTTCCTTCACGCAGGAATGCAGCCAGGCATAGAATGCCTTGAGCTCTTCCCGGGCGGTGATGACAATGCCAAAGAATTCCATGCGCGGCGGATCGACATAGAAATCGGCAACGCCGTCATAGTCCCTGGCGTTGAACGCGGCGAGATAGCGTTCATAGCCGGCGCGATCGAGCATCGGTCTCTCCCCTGGCCTGGCCGGATTCGGCCTTTCGTCAACGCTAACAAATGATACGGTCAGGGCAAGCACAATCCGTGCGTTTCATCTACCAAACGAAAAGGGGCAGCCCGCAAAGGCTGCCCCTTTCCCCTCATGACCGGAAAAGCGATCAGAACTTCTTGGCGACGCTCAGCGCCCATTCGCGCGGGCGGCCCACATTGCTGTAGACCGTGCCGGCCGAGGCATAGAGCGCCGAGAAGCGGATCGGCAGGTAGTAGTACTTGTTGAACACGTTCTGCACTTCGAACGCGACGGTGAGGTCTTCCTTCTCGTTCCGCCACGTCAGGCGCGCGTTGCCCAGGGCAAAGGCCGGGTTGTAGTCCAGCGCGCTGGTGGGCGTGAGGCGGCCGATGTTCTGCTTGCCGGTATAGGCAAGGTCAAACCGCGGGGTGAGCGAGCCATGGCCTTCCACCGGGATGCGGTACTGGATGCCCAGGCTGCCGCGCCAGTGCGGGGTAACGATCGGGTCCTGCAGCTGGATGGACTGGCCCACCGTCGGCCCCAGGCGCTTCCATTCGCCGTCGATCCAGCTCAGCGTGGCGTCGATGTCCAGCCCTTCGACCGGGCGTGCGGTCAATTCCGCTTCAGCGCCCCACATCTTGCCGTCGCCGGCATTGCCCACCGCGGCGCACGGGAACGGATCGGTGCCGATCGGGAACCCGTCGAGCACCGAACAATCGGCCAGGTTGAGCTGGATATTCTTGTAATCGTTCACAAAGCCCGAAAGGTTGAAGCGCACCTTGCGATCGAACAGGTCAGACTTGATGCCGATTTCATAGGCCGTGAGCGTTTCGGGCGTGAACGTGCCGTTGACCGCCTGGTTCTTGGTGAACGGCCGCGCCGTCACGCCGCCGCCCTTGAAGCCGGTGCTGACCGTGGCATAGGCCAGCAGCTGCGGATTGAAGCGATAGTCAACCGACAGGCGCCAGTCCAGCTTGCTGCCATTGTAGTTGGCGACCGAGCCATTGAGCGCGCCCACGCCGAACGGATCGACCAGCGGGCCGCCGGCCCAGTTCTGGCGCACGAAGGTATAGTCCTTGTGCTCCTTGGTGTAGCGCAGGCCCCCGGTGACGTTGAGGCCCGGCGCCGGGTGCAGGATCAGCGTGCCGAACGCGGCCTTGCTGTTGGCGTTGACCGGGTCGTTGCCCTGGAATTGCAGGAACAGGAACGGCGCGCCATGGCCGATGTAGCGGATGTCCTGCCGCGTGAAATAGACCGAGGTCTGGTCGTTGTAGAACCCGCCGACCGTCCAGTCCGCCAGATCGCCGATCTTGCCGTTGAGGCGCAGTTCCTGGCTGAAGAAGTGGAAGCGCAAGTCGTTGTAGCCGGCGCCGGCAATGTTCGGATCGGGGGTGAAATCGTCGTCGGTGCCGAACGTCTGCTTGTATTTGCGATAGGCGGTGATCGACACCAGCTTGAGATCGTCGGTCAGGCCCACGGTGAGGTTGCTGGAAACGCCCCAGCCGGAAAACACCGTGTTGCGCGGCATCGAATAGCTTTGCGCCGCCTGGCCGCCGGCCCCCATGTACCAGCTGGCATAGGTGCAGCGCGGGCCGCACATGAAATTGATGCCGTCGGTCTTGGTGGTATCGTCCACCGTCACCACGCCGGCCGCGTTGGAGCGGTTTTCGTAGGTATAGTCGCCGGTGACGACCCAATCGATGCGGTCATTGGGGTTGTAGCGCAGTGATCCGCGCAGGCCGGAATAGTTCTTCTCGCCCAGCTTGCCGGTAACGCAGTTGGTTGGCACGTTGGCCCCCGCCGTCAGGCCCAGGCTGTTGCCCGGGTGCGCGCAGCCATAATCGACCACGTCGACATAGCCGTCCTGGCGCTTGTACACGCCCGACACGCGGGCATAGAGCCCATCGGCCAGCTGGAAGTTGAGGCTGCCACGCAGATCGACGCGGTTGCGCGCGCCATAGACCGCTTCGATCTGGCCGGAATCGCCCGGCTGCGGCTTGACCGAAAACATCTTGATCGCGCCACCGATGGAGTTGCGGCCGGTCAGCGTACCCTGTGGCCCACGCAGCACTTCCACCCGCTCAAGATCGAGCAGGTCCATCACCGAGCCGGTCAGCGTGGCATAATAGACATCGTCGACATAGATGCCCACGCCCGGTTCATAGGCGGGATTGAAGTCCGCCTGGCCGATACCGCGAATGTAGGCCGCCATCGACGAGCCATAGGCGCCGCCCATCTGCGTGAGCTGCACGTTGGGCGCCTGCGCCGCGATCTGCGAGATATCGGTCTGGTTGCGCGCGGCGAGCAGCCCGGCGTCGACCGCGGTGATCGACAGCGGCGTATCCTGCAGGCGCTGGTTGCGGAACTGCGCGGTCACTACGATTTCGCGGATGCCCTGGTCATCGCCAGCGGCGGCGGCCTGCGCATCACCCTGGGGCGACGCGGCCTGCGGGGCTGGTACCTGGGCCTGGGGTGCCGGCTCGGCAGCGTGCGCCGCAGCGCCGAGGGCCAATGCCATGGCAGTAGCGCTGCCGGCGGCAAACAGCCGCACCAAATGCGTGTTGGGAATCATGCTGGCCATAAGCCCCTCTCCTGGATCGGCCCGTTATCGAGCCTCGTTCTGTTTGTTAGTTAGGCATACTAATTAGCAGAGCGCAAGAGGGCGTTTTCAGCCGCACCCGGATAATAACATCTGATGCAATCCAACAACAAGCCCTATCGCGTGCCGCGCCGGAAAAACCCGCAGAAATCCGGGCCGTTTACCGTGCGGCGCAGCAATTCATGCGGCCCCTTGCCGCGCTTGCCAAGGTTGTCATAGTAAGTGCCATGACCAGCCGCACGCCGCCGCCAGCAGCCCCCGCCGAACCACCCCGCAACGCCATGGATGGCGTGGACGAGGATGCCGCCCTGCTGGTGGACCTGTTGAAACTTGCCACCTTTGTTTCCAATCCCATGCGCACCGGTGTGGCCGAGCCGCTGGACCTGGCGCCCACCGATCTGCGCATCATCCTGGCGCTGGGCGGGGAAGGCGAAATGGCCGGGCACGAGCTGTCAGAGATCATGGGCGTGCCGCCGATGAACGTCAGCCGCGCGCTTGTTGCGTTGCACCAAAAAGGCCTGGTCGAACCGGGCGAAGACCTGCGCAACCGTCGGCGCAAACCCTTCCGCCTGAGCGCGGCCGGCCAGGCCATGTTCGATCGCACCGTGCCGGCCATGGCCCAGGTGAGTCGCCAGCTGTTCGCCGATTTCAACGCGCGCGACCGCGCCGCCTTCCGCCGCGCCTCCGGCCGCCTGCTGGCGCGGATGACGCAGTGGGAAGGCGTTAGCGACGGCTGACACCACGACCGCACTTGCCGCACCGAAGGAAGCGGGACCCCGGATCAAGTCCGGGGTGACGGTAAGTTGATAGATTGGTTCTCTTTTTATCGTCACCCCGGACTTGATCCGGGGTCCCGCTAGTGCATCGCTCAAGGCCACTTTTTCTGCAGCGGGGTGAAATCTCCCACGGCAAAGGCTGCGGCCAGCACCGGGTGGGCAAAGCTCATCGGCACTTCCTGGCGGTGCGGCCAGGTCTCGCGCACTTGCGTTTCGGGCAGGATCACATCAGGCCCGATCGGATTTTCGGGATAGCACATCACCGCCGGCTGCAGGTGGGCCGTGGTCTTGGCCCAGCCGGTTTCATAATCGGCCTGCCACTGCATCATGTAGTCCAGCCGCTTGATCTTCCAGACGCCGTCTTCCTTGACGTAATCGTTTTCGTAGATGCCCGATTCCCAGAACTGCTGCGGCATGCCTTCGGGCTTGGCATCCAAGATCGCATCGTGCCACCCGCCGGCGAGGATGCCCCGGAAGCGCCCTTGGGCGCTCTGTCCATCGGGCGCCACGGTGATCACGTCCTGCAACTGGAAATGGTCGAGCAGCAGGCCCTTGACCGGCCCGCGCCGCCCGCCGGTGAACAGGTTCTGGAACCAGGTGCCATATAGGCGCATGATCCCTTCATAGCCGCGGTATTCGCCCGACAGGAACACCACCGCGCCATCGCGGGCAAACAGCCCGGCCACTTCCTCTGGCCGGTTATAGTCGATGTAATAGCCATAGGCCCATTGCAGGCGGCGGATGGCATTGACATCCTCGATCTGTGTCACCCGCGTTTCCAGGGCGGCAAGGCGCTGTTCCAGGTCGCTCACGATAGGCTCTCCCATTCTCTTTGTTAGTATGCAACACTAACGATTATAAAACGGATGGCGAGAGGAAAAACCATGCAAGCTGAACACGACACGGCTGGCGGAGTTGGAGGCTGGGCCGGGCAGGTGGCGCTCATCACCGGGGCAGGCACCGGCATCGGCCTGGGCGTGGCCCGCGCGTTCAGCGATGCCGGCCTGGCGCTGGCGCTGACCTATCGCAACGAGGCGCAGCGCACCGCCGTGGCCGCGCAATTCGCCGCCGAGGGCCGCCCGGCGCCGCTGTTCCTGCCACTCGACGTCACCGATCGCGCCCGCTGGGCCGCCGTGGTGGCGCAGACGGTGGCGCATTTCGGCGCGCTGCATGTGCTGGTCAACAATGCCGGCGTGAGCGTGTTCGGCAACACCGACGAAGCCAGCCATGCCGATTACGACTGGATCATGGGTGTCAACTTTGGCGGCGTGGCCAATGGCTTGGTCGCCGCCCTGCCCGCGATCAAGGCGGCCAGCGGCAAACGCAGCGTGGTCAATATCGCCAGCATGGCCGCCTTCCTGCCCGGCCCGCAGGCGGGGATCTATACCGCCAGCAAGTTTGCCGTGCGGGGATTGACCGAATCGCTGCGCTATAATCTGGCGCAGCATGGCATCGGCTGCGCTTTGTGCTGCCCCGCGCTGACCCGCACCAATGCCTGGGACAGCGCGCTCAAGCGCCCCGATGCATTCGGTCAGAGCGGCTTTGCTCCGGTGAGCGAGGCGGAGCTGCGCCAGTTCGGCACCGCGTTCGACGCCGGCATGGACCCGTATGAAGTGGGGCAAAAGGTCTTTGCCGGCATGGCGCGCGGCGATGGTCTGATCCTGACCCACCCCGAATTCGCCGACGATTTTCGCGAGATCTACGAAGCCAGCATGGCCGCGCTGCCCGATGAAGTGGCGCCGCCCGCCCGGCTCGAAATCGAACGCCTGCGCCGCGCTGCCATGGCCCAGGCCAAGGCCGGCATCGCGGTGGGCCTCGCCGATCTGACCTGAACCAAATACCGATACCGCTTCCCCGCCGGTCTGCGCTAGACCACGCGCGGACGGGGAACAGGTTCTGGAGAGACGCGCCATGTGCGACAGCTTGACCGAAGACGACAACGCCCAGTGGCTGGCGATCAACCGCCGGCAATTCGCCGCCATTGGCGCCGGCGCGGCGACTCTGGCGATCGCGCCGGGCTGCGTGGCAGCAGCGCCTGCCGGCCTTGCCACGGAGTCGCGCCCGGTCACGATCGAAACCGCCGACGGCACCGCCGATGGCTTTTTCGTCTATCCGGCCAAGGGCAAGCACCCGGCCGTGCTGCTCTGGCCCGATATCGCCGGCCTGCGGGAAGCCTATCAGACCATGGCGACGCGCCTCGCTGCGGCGGGCTTTGCGGTGCTGGCGATCAACCACTATTACCGCAACAGCCCGGCGCCGGTGCTGCCCGATTTCGCCGCCTGGCGCACGCCCGAAGGCCAGCAAAAGCTGCAGCCGATGATCCAGGCGCTGACACCGGAAAAGATCCAGGCCGATGCCGGCAGCTATGTCGACTGGCTCGATCGCCAGCCGCAGGTCGATACCGCGCACAAGATCGGCACCCAGGGCTATTGCATGGGCGGCCCCTACACCGTGTTTGCCGCCTATGCCCGGCCCGCCCGCATTGGCGCGGCGGTGTCGTGCCACGGCGCCAACCTGGTCAACGATACGGCGCAAAGCCCGCACAAGCTGCTCGGCCAGACGCAGGCCTCGTTCATCTTCGCGATTGCGCAAAACGACGATGCCCGTGCGCCCGGTGACAAGACGGCCCTCAAAGATGCCGCCGCCGCGGCAGACCGCCCGGCCGACGTGGCAGTCTACCCCGCCCAGCACGGCTGGTGCACGATCGACGCGCCGGTCTATGACAAGGTCCAGGCCGAAAAGGTCTGGAGCAAGCTGCTCGCGCTCTACGCCAAGGCGCTGTGATCTAGGTCCAAGCCCCTCCACCACCCGCTGCGCGGGCGGTCCCCCTCCCCGTCGGTGACGGGGAGGATCGCCAAGGTCCTCCCGGTCACCGACGGGGAGGGGGACCAGCCGCAGGCTGGTGGAGGGGCCCCGCCCCCTACTTCCCCGCCGCCGCGCGCAGCATGGCCACGTTGGCTTCCACCATCTCGCGCGTCGATCGCGCGGGGCGGCCGGTCAGGCGCTCCACGTCGTCGGTGCAGATTTCCAGGAATCCCTCGCGGATGGCGCGGCCGAACGTGACCATGTCGTCGCTGTTCCACGGCACGCCGGCCACGGTCTGATCGTCCACCGGGCGGCGCGGAATGCCCAGGCTGTCAAACAGCGCATACTGCGCTTCGTCACTCAGGTCGTGGTAGGCCACCGGACAGCCGGTCACATCGGCCATCATGGCAGCCACCTCGGCAAAGGTTTCGAGGTGTGGCCCGGTGATGTTGTAGATGCGGTTTTCGTGGCCCGGGGTGGTGAGCACGGCCACCGCGCTGGCAATGCAATCGTCGCGCCAGACCATCGCCTCGCGCCCATTGCCGGCATTGGCATACCAGGTGCCGCTCTGCATCACCTGTGGCCCGGCCATCAGCAGCATCGCGTCGGCATAATGCGCGTCGCGCAGGAAAGTGAAGGCGCAACCCGAGGCGCGGATCAGGCGCTCGGTCTCGATATGGTCGTGCCGCACTTCGGCCGGGTTGGCCGGATCATCGATGCCGATGAAACTGGTATAGACGATGTGGCGGATACCAGCGGCCACGGCCGCATCGATCGCCGCCTGGTGCTGCACCACCCGCGCGCCCACGCGTGTGCCCGAAATCAGCAGCAGCACATCGCCGCCGGCCATGGCCGCGGGCAGCGTGGCGGGATGATCGAAATCGCCCTGCCGCACCACGCAGCCCTGCGCCGCGCGCGCAGCCAGCTTGTCGGGCTTGCGCGTGATCAGGATCAGGTCTGCGGCGCGGCCCATCGCCACCAGGGCATCGGCCACGCCGCGGCCGTAGTTGCCCGATGCGCCGGTGATGACGATCCGCGTCATGCCGCCCCGCCTGTGCGCACGGCATCGAGCTGTGCCTGGGGCACCCACCAGCCATGCACCTGCGGGCGCAGGCGGGTGGGGATCTGCACCGTCACCACCGGCCCTGCCCCCAGGTTGCCGGCATCGATCACCCAGGCAAAATGCTCGAACGCGTCCTCGCCGATCTGGTGGTCCACCATCATCACCAGCCAGCCATCGTGGCCCGGTGTGGCGCTGGGCACGTGCACCGGCTCGTTATAGCACCAGCCCGGCTCCATCGGCAGGGCCTGGGTGATCTGCGGGCTGGCGGTGTCCATCCCGTCCAGCCGCACCAGCATGTCGAACATGCCCAGCACCGGCCCGCCCATCACCGGCGGCCCGCGCCGATCGGGGTTCATCGTCAGCATCCACCCCGTCTTGTAAAGACGGCCCTGGCTCTTGGCCGGAATGATCGGGAAATCGCCCGGCGGGCCGATCACCGTTTCCGTGACCGGGCCAGCCGGCCCACGCGGATCGACCGTCCAGCGGGTGAGGCCGCCGGTAATCTCCCAGGGTTGCAGGAACAGGCCGGCCGGCTCGCGAATAAAGGCAAAGGCATTGCTGCTCGACAGGCACTGGTCGAAATGCAGCAGCCCCTCGGCATCCTCCCAGGCGTTCATCATGTGATAGCAATAGACCCCCTTGGGCCCCTGGAACCACTTGATGTCCTTCACATCGCCATCGCGCGGCATCACCCCCAGCCACGATTCCAGGCCCTGCTCGTGGTGCCAGTGTTCGCCGCCGGCCTTCATCCGCTCCAGCTCGGCCGTGGTCGGATAGACCGGGAACAGCGCCCAGTTCCGCGAAATGGTGAAGTCATGCATCATCGCGCAATAGGGCGCATCGAACCACTGTTCCGACTTGAGCGCGCCATCGGCCCCCACGCGGGCATAGGCCACCTTGGTAGAGGCCAGGCCATCGGCCTCGTAACCATAGAAATAGAGGTCGCCGCTATCAGGATCGATGCGCACGTGCGCGGTCATCGTTTCGGACTTGAGCAGGCCATCGAAATCGAACGAACCCAGCGTATCGAGCGTGTGCGGATCGATGCGATAGGGCCGCCCGTCTTCCTTGGTCATCAACAGCCGCCCGGCGTGCCACACCGGGGTGGTGTTGGCCACGGTGCGATCCACCCCGGCCATATCGGGATCGTCGGTAAAGGGATTGCGATAGCGGCCAAAGCGCGCACGGCCCGCCGCCTTTTCCGCCTGGTGACGCGCGGTTTCGACAAAGCGGATGGCATAATCGGCCGTGCCATCGGCGTTGAACCGCACGCGGCTGATCATGCCATCGCCCGACAGGGTGTGATCGTCGGCAAACTTGGGCGCAAAGGCCGGATCGGGCACGGCGCGGAAAAAGGCGCCGCGCACCTCGGGGGGCAAGGTGCCTTCGACGGGCAGCCCTTCGAGCGCCAGTTCAGTGCCCACGGGCGCGTTCAGCCCGATGAAATAGGGGGTTGGCGGAAAGTCGCCCATGGCATCCTCACGTTATCAATTGTTAGCATTGTTCTACCACGCGACGCCCGGTTTTCAAGAGCATTCGGCCAAACAAAAGGCCTCCTTCCCGGATGGGAAGGAGGCCCAGCATGCGCCGTCAGGCCGGCACATTTCGGTAACGCTTGATCAGAAGTTGCGTTTCACCGTCACCGCCCAGGTGCGCGGCAGCCCCGGCGCACCGGCGCTGGTGCCGATCGGGCCGAAATTGGCCGTCATCGACGTGAAGTAATACTTGTTGGTCAGGTTGCGCACTTCGGCGCTGACCGACCAGGTATCGGCATCGCTTTTCCAGGTCACGCGGGCGTTGGCCAGGAAATAGTCGTCGATCCGGTTGGTTGCCGTCTGGAATGCCAGCGGGCTGGGCGTGGCGGCAGGGATCGGCGCGGTATCGACATTGGTGGGATCGACATAGATGTGCGACTGGTAGCTGCCGTCCAGGCGCACGGTGACCAGGCCCTTGAGCACGTCGGGAATGTCATAGGACAGCCCGGCGTTCCATTTCCATTCCGGCGTATAGGGCGGCACCATGCTGGCCGTCACGCCAGTGTTGGCAGTATCGACCGTGGTATACTTGAACTTGAGCCACGAGATCGACCCATCGATCGAGAGATGATCGATCGGGCGGATGGTCGTTTCCACCTCGATCCCCTTCACATGGGCCGAACCCACATTCTTGGGCTGGAGGCAGGGCGTGGTGGGGAACCCGGCGGTGTTCGGGCAATTCAGCACCGTCAGAATGATGTTCTTGTAATCGTTGAAGAACGCCGAAACGTTGAAGCGCAGGCGGCGATCGAACAGGTCCGATTTGAAGCCAACTTCATAGGCCGTGATCGTCTCGGGCCGGAAATCCTCCACCTGGCTGGGATAGAACGGACGCGGGTTGACGCCGCCCGAACGATAGCCGGTGGAAACCTGGGCATAGGTCATCAACTGGGGCGAGACGCGATAGTCGGCCGCCACGCGCCAATCGAGGCGCGAGGCATCGAAGGTCTTGTACAGCCCGTTGAGCGCAGCGAGCGCGCAGTTGGGCGGCTGGTTCACGCCAAACGGATAGCCGGTGCACGGCTGGATAGTGGAGCCATCGGGATTGTGGCGGACATAGCCATATTCCTTGTGGTCCCACGATTCGCGCAGGCCCCCGGTCAGCGTGAACGCTTCGAACGGCTTCCAGCTGGCATTGGCAAAGACCGCCTTGTTGGTGGCCGGCGTGGGATCGGGGCCGTGCAGGAAATCGATGCCGGCATAGTTCAGGTCGATGCGGCCGGTGAACATGCCCTTGGCGTGGAAATAGAACCCGCCCAGCACGAAATCGAGCGTGTTGTTGAGCGCCTTGCCGGTCAGGCGCAGTTCCTGGCTCCACTGCGAATTGCTCTGCGCCTGGTTGAGCATCGAGGGCACGACCGGCGCGCTTTCGGCAAACGACCAGTCGGAATCATAGTGGCGATAGGCAGTGATCGATTTCAGCGCCAGGCTGGGCCCAAGCGTCCAGTCGATCGTGCCGGCAAAGCCATAGTTATCAAGGTTGGAATGGCGGTTGAGCGCCAGGGGCTTGTACGGCACCTGGTGATCCGGCCGCGCCGCATCATAGAACGTGGCATAGCTGACATAGCGCTTGTCATAGCCGCTGAGCGTGTCGCAGCTGTTGCGACCGTTGGGCACGAACCGGCAATCGAGCGGGATCGGCGCGCCATTGGTGCCATAGAGCCACGCGCGGTTGGGGTCCTTGGTGACCGGCGATCCGGCGAACTGGGCGATGTTGTTGCCATAGATCAGCACCGAAGCGCCCGGCTCGTCACGCTCGCGCGTATAGTCGGCCGACACGTTGACCTCGACATTGGCGTCGGGCGTCCAGCGCAGCGCCACCTTGCCGGCGGCAAAGCTGGTGCCGCCCAGCGTGCCAACCTGGGGGTTGGCGCCGGTGGCCATCGTCGGCACATTGGTGCCCGGATGGGTCAGCGCATAGTCGAGGATCTTGACATAGCCATCGCGGTTCTTGCTCACGCCCGACACGCGCATGGCCAGGTTGTCGGTCAGCTTGAGATCGAAATGTCCACGCAGATCAACGCGATGATAGCTGCCATAGGTCGCTTCGAACGAACCGGAATTGTCGCCCTTGGGCTTGACGCCATAGAGCTTGATCGACCCGCCCAGCGAGTTGCGCCCGGCCAGCGTGCCCTGCGGCCCGCGCAGCACTTCGACGCGGTCGAGGTCCATCAGATCGAGCAGCGAGCCGGTCAGCGTGGGCAGATAGACATCGTCCACGTACATGCCCACGCCCGGTTCGAGGGCGAAGTTGGGGTCAGACTGCCCGACGCCGCGGATGAAGGCGATGATGCCGGGGCCAAGATACTGATTTTGCGGGGCCAGCGTCACGTTGGGGGTTTGCGCCGCCACTTCGGAAATGTTGGTCTGCCCGCGCGCGGCCAGCATGGCGCCGTTGACGGCGGTGATGGCCAGCGGCGTATCCTGCAACTTTTGGTTGCGGAACTGCGCCGTCACGACGATTTCAGGCGTGGTATTGCCGGCCGTTTCGGCGGGTTTTTGCGGGGTTTCGGGCGCTGACTGGGCCAGCGCGGGGGTGGCGACGAGCGACAGCAAAGCGGCTGCCGAGCACAGCAGATCGCAGCGTGAAAACGCCATTTCGGTATCCTCCCAAGGATAGCAGCCGGATGGTTCCGGTCTGAAATCTTAGGTATCACATATGCGAAACGTTCAGCAATGCGAAATAACAGTAGGACGATTATAATTCATAACTGTTGCACAAGTGCCTCGCCTCACACCTCCCAGAAGGCAGTGGCGCGCATTTCGATGCTGACGCGCGGCGGCGCATCGGCGGGGCAGCCGGGCAGATCGAAGGCCACGTGCGGCACATGGGTGGCACGGCGCGGATCGCTGTCGAAAGTCTTGAACACGATCGCTTCATCGGCCGTCAGGTTGGAAAACCAGTTCCAGCGATGCGCGGGATTTGCCGCGATCACATAGCTTTCGAACGACCATTCCGGCGCGCCGCCGGGCGGATCGAAGATGGCATCGGCGACGATGCAGTCTGCCGGGGACAGGCTGCGCGCATCGCACAGCGCCAGCGGCACGTCCTGCGGCGGGGCGGAGAGCGCGCGCCACACGTTGTATTGCGCCACGCGGGCATGCGGGCGCCCGGCCGCCAGGCGCTGCGTCATCGACAGGGCCGTGGCGGGCGACACGTCGATATGGGCAAAGCGTGCGGGCATAGAATTGTCGAGGCTGCCGGCCCGGCCCGAGCGTTCGGAAAAGCGCAAGAGCCCAGCGCCGGTCACCTCCACGCGGGTGGCCCCGGTCAAGTCCTTGATCAGCGTGGCGATTTCGGGAACGTGGATGGCCTTGACCTGCGCGGCATCGGCAAAGTCGGTCACCGCGCTGCGATCGCGCACCAGTTCAAAGCCTTCAACGTCGAGGCTGGTGCCGCGCCCGCGCGCGTCGCGGATGGGCATGGCCAGCGGCGCGATCTCCACCTCGTCGCGATCGTGGGCGTTGGCGTAATAGCGCGGACGCGCCAGGCCGCGCCCGGAATAGGCGATTACCGCTTCCATCCTTGCATCCTTTCCCAGGCCCGGCGCCATGATTGCGCCGTGGCCCCACCAAAAAAGGCCCGCCACGATGGGCGGGCCTGATCCTGTGGCTTAACCGGCAGCCAGCTGCTTTTCCAGTTCGCCCAATACCCGATAGCAATCGAGCACCTTGCCCACCGAGCTGTTGGGTTCGCGCCCTTCGCGGATCGCGGCGACGAATTCGCGGTCCTGCAACTCGATGCCGTTCATCGACACATCGACATGGCTGACATCGATCGGCTCTTCCTTGCCGTTCACCAGATCATCGTAGCGCGCGATATAGGTGGCGGTATCACCGATATAGCGGAAGAACGTGCCGAGCGGGCCATCGTTGTTGAACGAGAGCGAGAGCGTGCAGATCGCGCCGCTTTCGCTCTTGAGCTGGATCGACATATCCATGGCGATGCCCAGTTCCGGGTGGATCGGCCCTTCGACGGCATTGGCCTTGACGATCTTGCCGGCCTGGTAGGCGAACAGGTCCACCGTGTGGGCCGCGTGGTGCCACAGCAGGTGGTCGGTCCACGAGCGCGCTTCGCCCTTGGCGTTGATGTTCTTGCGACGGAAGAAATAGGTCTGCACGTCCATCTGCTGGACGTTGAATTCGCCGGCCTTGATCTTGTTGTGCACGTACTGGTGCGAAGGGTTGAAGCGGCGGGTGTGGCCGACCATGCAGACCAGCCCGGTTTCCTTCTGCTTGGCCACCACCGCTTCGGCATCGGCCCAGCTATCGGCCAGGGGGATTTCCACCTGGACGTGCTTGCCCGCGTTCATGCAGGCGATCGCCTGCTCGGCATGCATCTGCGTGGGCGTGCACAGGATCACCGCATCGACATCGGGCAGTGCCAGCGCTTCTTCCAGTTCGGTGCCGGAATGGCGCGCGCCATACTTGGCCGCCACGGCCGCAGCCTGATCGGCGCGGCGGCTGATCACCGAAACGATTTCGACGCCATCGATATTCTTGAGGCCGTCGAGGTGCTTTTCGCCAAAGGCGCCGGCACCGACCAGGGCAATACGCATGGGGGTAACTCCTGTTAAGCGCCCCGCGTGGGCAGGGGCTCTGCAATCTCCCCTCCCGCTGGCGGGAGGGTGTGGGGGAGGGATTGTTGCCCCTCCTGGAAACGTGGCTTGGGGGAGCGCACTGGAACATGCCCTCCCCCGGCCCCTCCCGCGCGCGGGAGGGGAGATGGACGTGTGCCTTTGCTTTAGGCCGGCACGGTTTCTTCTTCGACCGGTTCGAGCACGAGGTGCCCGATCGCGGTGTTGGAGCAGGGAATGTGGTAATGCTTGTGCAGCAGGCGGGTCTTGTCACCCAGCGCGCCGCGCATGATCAGCCACATGACCATCTCGATCCCTTCCGAGCCGGTTTCGCGCAGGTATTCGATGTGCGGAATCCAGCGCGCGGCGTCGGTATCGCCCACCAGCAGGTCCATGAACCTGTTGTCCCACTCGCGGTTGAGCAGGCCGGCGCGCTTGCCCTGAAGCTGGTGGCTCATGCCGCCGGTGCCCCAGATCTGCACGTTGAGGTCTTCGGGGAAGCTTTCCACTGCGCGCTTGATCGCCTCGCCCAGCGCCCAGCAGCGGTTGCCCGATGGCACCGGATAGGTCACGACATTGACGGCCAGCGGGATGACCTTGGCCGGCCAGGCCTGGGGCTGGCCGAACATCATCGAGAGCGGCACGGTGAGGCCGTGGTCCACGTCCATCTCGTTGATGATCGTCATGTCGAATTCATCGAGGATCAGGCTCTGCGCGATGTGCCAGGCTAGATCGGGATGCCCTTCCACTTCGGGCACCTGGCGCGGGCCCCAGCCTTCATCGGCTGGCTTGTAGCGCTCGCCACAGCCGATCGCGAACGTGGGCACGATCTTCATGTCAAAGGCCGAAGCATGGTCGTTGTAGACCAGGATGATCACATCCGGCTTCTGTTCCTTTTCCCACTGCCGGGTCCATTCATAGCCGGCAAAGATCGGGCCGAAATAATCGTCACCCGTCTTGCCCTGGTCCACCGCCACGCCCAGCAGGGGCACGTGGCTGGAACCGACGCCTGCGGTAATCCGCGCCATGGTCAGTTGTCCTTCCCGGTTTCCTGGGCCCGCGCGGCGGCGGCCAGGTTTTCCTTGATCGAGCGATTGCCTTCGGGCGAGCGGCCGCCTTCCAGCATCATCTGGCGGTATTCCGGCCAGGTCATGTCGGTCATCGTCGAAACCGCCTCGGCAAAGGGCAGGCCATCGGACGAGAACAGCTTGGAGAGGAAATAGACGTTGCCGCCCATATCCAGCAGCGTGTTGTAATCACGCGCCAGCAGCGCCTGCTTGCCTTCCTCGCTGATCTGCCATTCATCGAGATAGGCGCGCTCATCAGCCTTGAACCGCGCGCGGTTTTCGGCCTTCATCAGGCTCATCGCGAACTGGTTGATATGATAGCCCTTGCGCGCCCGCGCGGCGGTATAGACGCGGGTGCCGGGGATATCGTCAAATTCGGCCAGATAGGCATGAATGTCGCGCGGCTTGGCGTCCGGCGCGCCCTTGGTGGTCGTCACAGGCCTCTCTCCTTCAGCTTCTCGTCAAGGCGCGGGAACACGCGGCGGGCATTGCCTTCGAAGATCGCATGGCGCTGCGCGTCGGAAATGTTCAGCGCGTCGACATAGCGCTTGGTATCGTCGAAATAGTGGCCGGTCTGGGGATCGATGCCGCGTACGGCGCCGACCATTTCCGAACCGAACAGGATGTTCTTGGTCTCGATCACCTCGGCCAGCAGGTTCACGCCGGGCTGGTGATAGACGCAGGTGTCGAAGAACACGTTGTTCATCAGGTGCCCGTCGAGTGCCGGCTTCTTGAGCATGTCGGCCAGGCCGCGATAGCGCCCCCAGTGATAGGGCACCGCGCCGCCGCCATGCGGAATGATGAAGCGCAGCGTGGGGAAACGGCTGAACAGATCGCCTTCCAGCAGCTGCATGAACGCGATGGTATCGGCCGCGATATAATAGGCGCCGGTGGCGTGCATCGCCGGGTTGCAGCTGCCCGAGACGTGGATCATCGCCGGCACATCGAGTTCCACCATCTTTTCATAGAAGGGGAACCAGAATTCGTCCGTCAGCGGCGGATGCTTGAAATGCCCGCCGCCCGGATCGGGATTGAGATTGCAGCCGATGAAGCCCAGCTGCGTCACGCAGCGCTCCAACTCGGCGATCGAGCTGGTCATGTCTGCCTCGGGCGACTGGGGCAGCATGCACACGCCGGCAAAGGTTTCCGGATAGAGCGCCACGACCCGCGCGATCAGGTTGTTGCAGGCCTGGGCCCAGGGCACGGCCACGCTCTGATCGCCCACGTGCGGGGCCATGGCGCTGGCGCGGGGCGAGAAGATCGTCATGTCCGCACCGCGTTCCTTGATCAGGCGCAGCTGGTTGGCCTCGATCGTCTCGCGGATGTCGTCATCGGAAATGTCGGGATAGGGCGGCGCGGGCTCGCCCGCCTTGAACGCGGCCTTCTGCGCCTCGCGCCAGGCGTCGTGCGCCTTGGGCAGCACGGTATAGTGGCCGTGGCAATCGATGATCATGGTCATTCCGCCGGTTCCTTGGTGTTGGCTGCCATAGGCGTTGTGCTTTCAAACGGGATGGTGTGGCCGGCCTGGCTGCGCTGGCGCGCGACGGTGCCGGTGGTCATCAGGGGTTCGACGCCAAGGCCGATCAGGGTCTTGGCGGATTCCTCCATCTCGGCCGCGCGACGCAGGCCGTGGGTGGTCATCCGCTCGATATTGTAGGCGGCGCGGGTGAACCAGCTGTCACCCTTCTCGCTGGCGTCGAGCGAGGACAGCACCTCCTCGACCACGCCGGCGCGGGTGGCGGCCAGCATCATCTCGGCGGTCAAGGCTTCCACGCCCTTGACCATGATCGAGCGGATCATCTTGATCGCGCTGGCGCGGCCCACGTCATCGCCCACCACGCGCACATTGGTAAAGCCAGCCTCTTGCAGCGCGACGGCAGCATCGTGCGCAGCCGGGCCGGAGACCAGCAGCGGCACCTTGAGCCGCGCGGGATTGACCGGGGCCAACACCGCCACATCGACATAGCGCGCCCCGGCCGCTTCCACCGCCCGGGCGGCAGCGCGCTTGGTATCGGGAGCGACCGAGTTCATGTCGCAAAACAGCGCGCCGGGGGCGAGCATGGCGGCATGTTCCTGCGCGACGGGCAGCGCGCTATCGGCCGTCACCAGGCTGAGCACCAGGCCGGCGCCGCCCAGGGCGCTGTCGGCGGTGGCGGCGGCCATCACCCCGGCTTCTTCC
>NZ_KE148396.1:28199-28431 GCF_000410615.1 Novosphingobium sp. B-7
CCACAGCGCGCGGTGCGTCATCCCGATCGTGCGGCGCACCGGCACCGGGGTGGGCCGCGCCGCCAGCAGGCCCACGTCCAGCTCTACCGCCAATTGCGCCGGGCTGAGCAGGGTGAGCGCATCAGACCCCACCAGCAATTGCCGCACGGTGAGCACCGAGCCACATTCGATGCCGACATGGGGCGGCGGCGCGCCGGTGGCGGCCTGCATCATCGCCTCCCAATAATGGCGC
>NZ_KE148396.1:28635-28869 GCF_000410615.1 Novosphingobium sp. B-7
CATCGCGCAGCGGCCCGACCAGTTCGGCATGGCTGCCTTCGACCACGGCTACATCGACACCGGGATAGGCGGCGGCAAAGCGCAGCAGTGTTTCGGGCAGCCAGCGCGCGCGCGACAGCGGCATGGCGCCGATCACCACGCGGCCGGCCGCCTTACCCTGCCACGCCGCCACTTCGGCCAGGCCGCTGCGCAATTCGGCCATGGCCAGGCCAAAGCCGCGCGCGCGACGGGCAC
>NZ_KE148397.1:0-7158 GCF_000410615.1 Novosphingobium sp. B-7
AGCACCGCGCCCGGCGCCGATCTGGCGCGCACCGCGTTCGGCCCGGCCGGCGCGTGGCTGACCGTGGGGATCGTGGCGATCTCGGCGATCAGCAGCATCAATTCCACGCTGATCGTGTGTTCGCGCGTCACCGCCTCTGCTGCGGCAGACCTGCCGGCACTGGCCGCGCTGGGCAACTGGCACGACGCACGCGGCACCCCGGCGCGCGCCACGCTGGCTGTGGGCGGATTTTCCCTGCTGCTGACGGCAGTATCGGGCCTGTCGCAAAGCGGCTTTGGCGCGATGGTCGATTACATGACCCCGGTGTACTGGCTGTTCGTGATCCTGGGCATGGCTGCCTTGATCCGCCTGCGCCGCACGATGAAGGCGCACGACTGGCCGGTGCGCACGCCGCTGTTTCCGCTGTTTCCGCTGGCCTTCATGGCGCTGTCGGCCGCCATGCTGTGGTCTTCGCTCACCCAGCTGGGGCCGGGTGCCTTGGCCGGGGCCGCCGTTCTGCTGCTGGGCCTGGTGCTGGGCCAATTGGTGCAGCGGCGTGGGAAGACTGTCCAAGCCGTCCAACAAAGCTGAACAATTCGACCAGCCTTATCGGTATTTCCTTGAATAGCTGCGCGCTTTAAACCGGCCACATAGCCCGTCACGGGCGCCAGCTTTGGGAACACCGCCATGACCATCCGCACCCCCGATGTGCCGGGCATCGAATTTGCCCTCCTGCCCCCGGTTCGCGATCTGGGCGAAGGCTTCAAGGTGCGCCGCGCGCTGCCTTCGGCCCACCGCCGCATGGTCGGGCCATTCATCTTCTTTGACCAGATGGGCCCGGCCGCCTTTGCCGGTGGCGAAGGGCTCGACGTGCGCCCGCACCCGCATATCGGCCTCGCCACGGTGACCTATCTGGTGGAAGGCGAAATCCTGCATCGCGATTCGCTCGGCTCGGTCCAGGCGATCCGCCCGGGTGAGGTCAACTGGATGACCGCCGGGCGCGGCATCACCCATTCCGAACGCACTGGCCCGGAAATGCGCAGCAGCGGCGGCCCGCTGTTCGGCCTGCAGGCCTGGGTTGCCCTGCCCACCCATGCCGAGGAAACCGATCCCGCCTTTGCCCACCACAAGGCGGATGAAATCCCCACGGGCGAAGTCGATGGCACCCGCCTGACGCTGATCGCCGGGCAGGTTGATGGCCTGACCTCGCCGGTCAAGACGCTGTCGGACCTGGTCTATGCCGAACTGGTGATCGCGCCGGGCGGGCGCTATCGCGTGGCGGCCGAGCATGTAGAACGCGCGCTCTATGTCGTGAGTGGCGAGATCAGCGTGGGCGGCCAGACCGGCGGCTTTGCCACCAGCGAACTGATCGTGCTCAAGCCCGGCGCCGAAGTGGTGATCGAAAGCACGACCGGCGCGCGGGTGATGCTGATGGGTGGCGAACCGTTTCCCGAAAAGCGCCACATCTTCTGGAACTTCGTCTCGTCGCGGCCCGATCGCCTGGAACAGGCCAAAGCAGACTGGAAGGAAGATCGCTTTGCCCATGTTCCCGAAGAGCACGAGTTCATTCCGCTGCCCGAATAAGTGGCTGTGACGCAAAAGCCACAGCAGAAACACAGCAACACTTCGTTGCATAAGGGAAAAGGACCAGACAGCATCGCAGCCTAACCCCGGTCATCTCGGCGCAACCTGCTGCCGGAGATGGCCGGGCTTTCCCTTGCCATCGTCCGAGACGGGCAGGCGCCGAGACGCAGGCGGAACCGTTTCTCGATGACCGTGAGGGAAGGACAGTTCCGATGATTCAACGCTCTGCACGCCGCCGGGCCGGCCGTATCGCCTTGGCCGCCACGCTGGCCGGCGCATCCATGGCCCTGGCCACCGCGGCCAAGGCGGAAGACACCGCGCCGCCTTCGGCCATCACCATTTCCGGCAGCGCCGCCGTGGTGACCGACTATCGCCTGCGCGGCGTGTCGCAATCCAACAATGGCTTTGCCCTGCAGGCCGGCGTCACCATCGCCCATGAAAGCGGCTTCTACGTCGGCACCTGGGGCTCCAACCTGGCCGGCTGGGGCACGTTCGGCGGTCCCAACCTGGAACTCGACGCGATCGGCGGCTTCAAGAAGTCGTTCGGCCCGGCCACGCTCGACGTTGGCCTGACCTGGTACATGTATCCGGGCGGCGCGGCCAAGACCGACTTTGCCGAACCCTTCGTCAAGCTGTCGGGCACCGTCGGCCCGGTCTCGGCACTGGCCGGCGTGGCCTATGCGCCCAAGCAGCAGGCGCTGGGTCAGTGGTATGATTCGGGCGCCAGCTACGTCGCCGGCACGCCCGAACATCCCGGTGCCAAGAACGACAACCTCTATGTCTGGGGCGATGTGAGCGGCGCAATCCCGACTACCCCGGTCACGCTCAAGGCCCACCTCGGCTATTCCAAGGGCAATCCCGGCCTTGGCCCCAACGGCACCAGCGTGGCGCCGACCGGTTCCTATGCCGACTGGCTGCTGGGCGCCGACCTGGCGCTGGGCAAGGTGGTGCTGGGCATTGCCTATATCGACACCAACATCAGCGATGCCGATGCCGCCTATCTGCGGCCCAACTTCACCAAGTATCAGGTTCAGGACGGCGCCTCGATCTCGTCCTCGCGCGTGGTGCTCTCGGCCACGGTCAACTTCTAACCCACCCTTTCCACCAGGTACGCACGACTGTCCCTCGCCAGCCCCCAAGCTGGCGGGGACTTTTTTTATGTGCCGTTGTCGCAGGCCTGGCTCAACGAAACTGCCCCCACAGGCCAGAGGCCGTGGGGGCAGCGGCGCGTGGTGCGCCATCCATGAGCCGGGATGGGGGTGGGCTCAGGAGTTCGACAGGGCCTCTGCGCGATCAGGCGGCGTGGGGCACCGCGCGCAGGATCGGCTCGGGGCCCGAGACGGTTACCGCGTTGCCCTGCTGGCGGCGGCGGGCGAGCCATTCGCGCAGGGTTTCGGCAGTGGTGTGGTCGATCGCCTTGACCCGGCCGAGATCGAGGTGGACACGGCGATCGGCCGGCAGGTCTTCGAGCACGGCGTTGAGCTTGGTCAGGCGCAGGAAGGTGGCCGCGCCCTTGAGTTCCACGTTGGTGGCGTCACCATGGTCGTGGGCATGAACACCCAGGTTGAGGTGCTTCACGTGCGGCAGCAGTTCCACCAGCGACAGCGCCATGCCCACCAGCACGCCGGTCAACAGGTCGGTCGTCACCACCAGGGCAAAGGTCACCGCCCAGATCGCCGCTGGCAGCGGGCCATAGTGGGTGAACAGGTGCTTCACATGCTTGAGGCTGACCAGCTTCCAGCCCGTCACCACCAGCACGCCCCCGAGCGCAGCCATCGGCACTTCGCGCAGCAGCCAGGGCAGCAGCGCGACAAAGCCAAGGATCCACGCGCCATGCAGTACGGCCGACCAGCGGGTTTGCGCACCGGCCTGGACGTTGGCCGAAGAACGCACAATCACGCCGGTCATCGGCAGGGCGCCAACCATGCCGCACAGCAGATTGCCGATGCCCTGCGCGCGCAGTTCCTTGTTATAGTCGGTGCGCACGCCATTGTGCATGCGATCGACGGCTGCGGCCGACAACAGCGTTTCCGCGCTGGCGATAAAGGCAATGGCCACGGCCGAGACCAGCAGCGCCGGCTTGGCCAGCAGCGGATCGAGGAACGCCCCGCCCGGCGCGGCAAACGCGGCGCTGAGCGAATCCGGCACGGCAATGCGCGCCACCGGCAGGCCCAGCACGGCGGCAAGCACCGTGGCAGCGACCACCCCGATCAGGGCGCCCGGCACCAGAGACAGCGCCTTGGGCTTGAGCTTGTCCCAGCCCAGCATGCCCACGATCGTCACCAGGCCCAGGACCAGCGCCATTTCGCTGGCGCGCCAATCGAACGGCGAAAGGCCCAGCACACGCGCCGGGATCATCGACAGGTTGGCCAAGCCATTGGACATCGGCTTGGCATCGAACAGGATGTGGAACTGGCCCACCACGATCAGCGCGCCGATGCCGGCCAGCATGCCATGCACCACCGCCGGGGAAATGGCGCGGAACACACCGCCCAGCCGGGCAATACCCGCCACCAACTGAATCAGCCCGGCCACGAGCAACACCGGGCCAAGCGCGGACAGGCCATTGTCGCGCACGAATTCGAACACGATCACGGCCAGGCCCGCCGCCGGGCCCGAAACCTGCAAGGGCGAGCCGGCGAGCAGCCCGACGACGATGCCGCCGATGATGCCGGTCACCAGGCCCTTTTCCGGCGGCACGCCCGAGGCGATGGCAATGCCCATGCACAGCGGCATGGCCACCAGGAACACCACGATCGACGCGGTGAAATCGCGAACGAGGCCGCCCCTTGTGGGGGCAGCCTCGGGCGATGCAGCGATTGCTGCCTGGCTCATTCGGCCGCCTCCGCCAGGGCGGGTTCGCGCGCAAAGCGCGGTGCGGCCGCCAGGGCGACGGGCAGCGGGCGATCTTCACGCAGCGGCACGAATTCGCCGGTGTCGCCATCCAGGCCCAGCACCTGGCCGGCGCTGATATCCACGAACCAGCCATGGAGCGACATTTCGCCGCGCGCGATCGCCGCCGAAACCGACGGATGGGTGCGCAGATGATCGATCTGGGCGATGATGTTCTGCAGGCTGACCGCGCGCACGCGCTCGCCGCCGTGCAGGTGCGGCGAACAGCTCGACACGACATGCTCAGCCGCGGCGCCATGGCGCAGCCAGGCGACCACGTTGGGCATGCCCTGCGGCGGCTCGGGCGCGGCCAGCGCTTTCATCGCGCCACAGTCAGAGTGGCCGCACACGATGATGTCGCGCACGCCCAGCGCCACCACGGCATATTCCACCGTGGACGACACGCCGCCGTTCATCGTCGAATAGGCCGGCACCATGTTGCCAGCGTTGCGACACACGAACAGATCGCCAGGCTGGGCCTGCATGATCTGCTCGGGCACGATGCGCGAATCCGCGCAGGACACCATCAGCGCCTTGGGCGCCTGGCCGTGGGCAGAAAGCTGGCCATAAAGCTCGCTGCTCTGCGGAAAGACGGTCTTTTCGAAACGGAAAACCCGGCCGATAAGTTCGTTCATGGGGAGGTACCTCCTCTTGAATATCTGATGCGCGGGGCGAATGCCGTTGCGCTTGATGCAAGAGGTACGCGGATGTCTTTGCCCGCAGCCGTCGCAACTGTAAGGAACTATTTCCCTGGCTTGGCAGCGGGGTAGCCAGCCTTGCGCGGCAGACGAACCGTGGCGACCAGGCCGCTGACCGGCCCGGTCTCGCCCGGTTCGGGGCGGCGATTGGCGAGAATCAGCGTGCCGCCTTCGGCCCGGATCGCGCGCTTGACGATGGCCAGGCCCAGCCCCATGCCCGGCGTATCGCGCCCGCGCGCCGCATCCAGGCGCACGAACGGCTGGGTCACTTCATCCAGCCGGTCCACCGGAATGCCCGGCCCGCGATCGGCCACCACCACTTCGGCCCAATCGCCATCGGCGCGCACGATCACTTCCACATGCCCGGCATAGTGCAGCGCGTTTTCCACCAGATTGCCCAGCGCACGGCGCAGCGACACCGCGCGCGCCTGGATCACCAGCCGGTCTGGCCCGTCATAGGTGGCATCGCCCCCCTGGTCATAGGCGTTGTCCACCAGCGTCATCGCCATGGCCGCCAGGTCCACCGGCTCTGCCGGGATCTGCCGCCCTTCCCCTTCGACATAGGCTTGCAGCGAGGCGAGCAGGTGCATCATCTCGTCAATGTCGTGGACCATGTCGGCCTGGGTTTCGCGGTCGATGCCGGCATCGTCCAGCCGCAGCCGCAGCCGCGCAAGGGGTGTGCGCAAGTCATGACCGATCGCCAGCATCGACTGCGTGCGATCGAGCATCTGGCGATAGATGCGGCTTTGCATGCGGTTGAACGCGCGGATCAGGCGGCGCACTTCGTCTGGGCCACGCTCGGTCAGCGGTTCGGGCGGGCCGGCGCCAACCCGCCCGGTGGCGGATACCAGCGCCTTGAGCGGGCGGATCGTGGCGCGAAACAGCACCCAGGCCAGAACCACCAGCAAGGGCGTTGGCACCAGCAGCACCGCCAGCCGTCCGGCATTGAGCGTCCAGGCCTCGCTTGCCTGGGTGCGGAACACCACGCCCGAGCCATCCTTGAGCAGCATCGCCCCGTTTACCGATCCGGGCGAGGCGAGCGATTTCAGCGAAAAGCGCGGATCGCCTGAGGCCAGTTCGGGCGCGGCATCGAGCACCTGCGCGCGCAGCCGGTCGAGCGAAAGGGCATCGTCGCCATGGGCCAGGCGCGGTTTCCACGCCAGGGAAAAGCGCGGCGAAGACAATCGCTCGGCCAGCGCCGGGCGGTCGGCCGGCTCTTCTGCTTCCAGCGCGCGGCTGGCGATTACCAGGTTTTCGGCAATGCGCGCCGCATCATCGCTGCGCAGGGCAAAGTTGCTGGCGCGATCGAACAGCACGGCGTTGGAGCCGAAATCGATCGCCGCCATCAGCACCAGAATGGCCAAAAGCCGCTCCGGCAAACCGAAGCGGCGCATGGCCCGGCGCAGCGACAGCCGGCGCCGGGAAATCATGAGCGGCGCTGCATCACGTGCGGGTGACTTGCGCCTTGAACATGTAGCCAACCCCGCGCACCGTCGCGATCGGGGCTTCGCCCCCGGCCGCCGTCAACTTGCGGCGCAGGCGCGACACCAGCACGTCGATGCTGCGGTCTGAACTGTCACCCAGGCGGGTGCGCGACAGCTCGATCAGGCGTTCGCGGCCCAGCACGCGCTGCGGCTGCGCCACGAACGTGGCGAGCAGATCGAACTCCGCCCCGGTCAGGTCCACCATCACACCATCGGGGGCATGCAGTTCGCGGCGGGCGAGCGAGAGCGTCCAGCCATCAAAGCGGATTTCGCTGGCGCGCTCACCCGGCTCGGCCGCCGCCAGGCCATCGCCGCCCTGCCCGCCACGGCGCAGCACGGCGCCGACGCGGGCGACCAGTTCGCGCGTGCCGAATGGCTTGGCGAGATAGTCATCGGCGCCGAGTTCCAGGCCAAGCACGCGGTCTTCCTCGCTGCCACGGGCGGAAATGAAGATGATCGGCACGTCGCTCAACCGCCGCAGCTTGCGGAACAGCTCGATCCCGTTGGTGCCGGGCAGCATG
>NZ_KE148397.1:7375-7884 GCF_000410615.1 Novosphingobium sp. B-7
CTCGATCATACCGCCGCCTCAGCGCGCATCCTCGCGCACCACGGCGTTCTGGGCAAGAGCAGCATCAGTGCCGATCGCGGTGCGGCGGAAACAACCGCGGTTCTTGCCCGGATCGGGATGGCAGGCCACCACGGCGACACGGCCAGCGGCTGCATCGGTGCGTTCCGCCACCGGCGCGGCGACGGCAGCGGGGCGGCACAGCGCGGGACGGCCAGGCGCGCCCTGGCACACCGGGGCCGGGTGAGCAGCGGCAGTGGGAGCGGCCAGCAGCGGAGCTGCCGGGGCCGAAAGCGTCGCCAGAGCGAGGAAGGAAGCGAGGATCATGAGGGGGACACTCCGCAGGAAATTGATCGTGAAATTGGTCGTGTCCGGGGTAACACCATGCCTTTTGCGCGATGGGTGCGGCTTCGTGAAGAAGTGTTGCTGCGCAAGAAAAGATTGCGCCTTCATGTCCACCCTGCGCGCCATGCCGCAGCAAAGTGCCGGTGCGGCATGGCGCCGGCATAGGG
>NZ_KE148397.1:7998-8310 GCF_000410615.1 Novosphingobium sp. B-7
ATGCAGCCCCAGCCACCATTGCAGCGCGATCACCGCGCCCTTGGCCGGTTGCAACAGGCCCAGCACCATCGTCACCGTCATGGTCAGGCACACGCCCATCATCACCGGCCATGACAGCGTGGTGTGCAGGCCCAGCGCGATGATCACCGGCGCCATGACATGGCCGGTGATCAGGATCGCCACATAAGGCGGAAAATCGTCGGCGCTATGGCCGCGCCAGTCCTGCGCGCAGGCCGGGCACTGTGCCACCGGGCGCAGCCAGGCGGCAAACAGGCGCGCGCCGTCACAGCGCGGGCAATGGCCCCGCGCCCC
>NZ_KE148397.1:8611-10563 GCF_000410615.1 Novosphingobium sp. B-7
CGCATCGTCGAACCAGCGGTTAAGCGCCGCAGTCGGCACGCGCTTGCTCCAGGCATCGCGCAGCGTAAAGGCGGCCGACAGCAGCGTGTCCAGCCCCTTGCCGGTGCGGGCCGACACCGCCACCAGCGGCACGCCGCGCACCTGCGCCAGGCCATCGTCGAGCGCCTGGCGCACGCCGTTGAACAGGCCGCTGGCATCTTCGGCCACGTCCCACTTGTTGATGGCAATCAGCAGGGCGCGCCCTTCTTCCAGCACCATCGAGGCGATCTTGAGATCCTGGTGTTCCAGCCCGCGCGTGGCATCGAGCAGCAGGACCACCACTTCGGCAAAATCGATCGCGCGGCGGGCATCGGCCACCGACAGCTTTTCCAGCTTGTCGACCACCTGGGCCTTCTTGCGCATGCCGGCCGTGTCGATCAGGCGAATCGGGCGTTCTTCGCCGTCCTTGGGATCGGTCCAGTTCCAGTCGATGGCGATCGAATCGCGGGTGATGCCCGCCTCGGGCCCGGTGAGCAGCCGATCCTCGCCCAGGAACCGGTTGATCAGCGTGGACTTGCCCGCATTGGGGCGGCCAACGATGGCCAGCTTGAGCACGGCCTTGGGATCGTACTCGGCCTCCTCGTCGGTGGCCTCTTCCTCGTCCTCGGCTTCCTGCTCGGCAAAGTGGGGCAGCAGCGCCTCGAACAGGTCGCCCAAGCCTTCGCCGTGTTCGGCCGAAACGCCCACGGGATCGCCAAAGCCGAGCGAGAACGCCTCGAACAGGCCATGATCGCCAGCGCGGCCTTCCGCCTTGTTGGCCAGCAGAATCACCGGAATATCGTGGCCGCGCAGATAGCGGCCGATTTCCTCGTCCAGCGGGGTGATGCCGGCACGGGCATCGATCACGAACAGCGCCACGTCGGCGCCTTCGAGCGATGCTTCGGTCTGCATCCGCATCCGGCCGGGCAGGCTGGAGGGATCTTCGTCTTCCCACCCGGCGGTGTCGACGATGGTGAATTCAAGGCCCAGCAGCGACGCATCGCCAAAGCGACGGTCACGGGTGACGCCGGGCTGGTCGTCGACCAGCGCCAGCTTCTTGCCGACAAGCCGGTTGAACAGAGTGGACTTGCCCACGTTGGGCCGTCCGATGATGATAACCTGGGGACGCATAGCCCCCGTTGGCCCGGCTTGGCGCCAAAGGCAAGCGGGCGTTGCATACCAGGCCCGGTTGGTCGCGATTCGTAAAACCGCCATTAACCAAGCCGGTCAGGCGGGCATTGACCATTTGCCGGCACAACAGCGCCATGGTGTGGTGGACAAGAACAGGGCCGTTGGGCCTGGCCGCGGGGGCGGCACTGATCGCCGGGATGATCGCTCCAGGGGCTGCCATGGCCGCCCCGATCGCCCTGATTCCCGGCCCGGATCAATCCGATGGCGCACCGGCCGATACCGCCGGCGCCTTGCCCTATCTGCAATGCGTGCCCTATGCCCGGCAGGTTTCAGGCATCCAGCTGTTCGGCGATGCGCACACCTGGTGGGACCAGGCCGAGGGCCGCTATGAGCGCGGTTTCACGCCCAAGCCCGGCGCGGTGATGAGCTTCCATCCCTATGGCGCGATGCACCTGGGCCATGTCGCCATGGTCAGCCGGGTGATCGATTCGCGCACCGTGCTGCTGCGCCATGCCAACTGGTCACCGATCAACGGCACGCGCGGGCAAAAGGAAAACGATGTACGCGCGGTCGATGTGTCCGACGCCAACGACTGGAGCGCGGTGCGCGTGTGGTATGCGCCGATCCAGGGCCTGGGCACCACGCATTGGCCGGTCGACGGCTTTATCTACAATCGCCCGCCAGCACGCCACCTCGGCACCGCCACGCCGCTGCGCCTGGCGAGTGCGAGCGCTGCGCCGCGCAGCATGATGCAGCCGGCCGTGCAGCGCCAGGTGTTGATGGCCACGCGCGCGACGGCCCCG
>NZ_APCQ01000579.1:0-7486 GCF_000410615.1 Novosphingobium sp. B-7
GCAGCGCCAGGCACTGGCGCGCGGTGGCCTCGTCCTCGGCCTTGGGCAGGATGCGACGCCCGGCGCCGACCACGGTATCGCCCGAAAGGATGGCGCCATCGGGCGCGAGTGCCGCCGCCGCGCGGGCCTTTTCCGCAGCCAGGCGCACGGCGTGGACACGCGGCGTCTCACCCGGCAGCGGGCTTTCATCGATATCGGTGGCGATAATGCGATCGGGCACCAGCCCCAGGCGCGCGATCAGGTCACGCCGGCGCGGGCTGGCCGAGGCCAGCACCAGCGGCGGCACAGTCGCAGTCATCAGAACGAGCCCGGCAACGGTACAGGCCCGGGCATCAGTACTGGCCGGGGCCGCCTCGGCCAGGCATGAAGCGGTAGGTGATGCGCCCCTTGGTCAGATCGTAAGGGGTGAGTTCCACCAGCACTTCGTCGCCCACCAGAACGCGGATGCGGTTCTTGCGCATCTTGCCGGCGGTGTGGCCCAGGATCTCGTGATCGTTTTCCAGACGCACGCGGAACATGGCATTGGGCAGCAGTTCCACCACCGTGCCGCGCATCTCGAGGAGTTCTTCTTTCGCCATCGGCGGGGTCAGTAGCCTTTTGTCTTGAATGGCCGGAAAGACAACCGGCACCGACGTGGCGCAAGCTGCATAGCCATGATCGAGGGGGTCGCGATAAAACGACGCGCGTGGCGCCCATAGCGTTCCGGCCGGCAAAAGAAAAGCCCCGCATTTGCAGCCAGGTTTCAGTGGTGGCACAGCCTCTGGTACGGGCATAGGCACCGCGCCCGGCCAGCCGATGTTCATCCGCGCTGGACGACAAATTGATACGATTTGTGTGTTGTTTCAATTTGTCAGGCGCGCCAGCAGGATCGCCTCGAAGCCATGATGGGGTTTGTTGCGCGTGTGTGTTCGTCTTGCCTTGCTGTGTGCCGTTTCCGCGCTTGCCGTTTGCGGGGGTGAGCGGGCCTTGGCCGCAGACCAGGCTGCGCAGGCGCCTGCTCCCGCCGCCGAGGCCGATGGCAGCACTGGCGCAACCGCTGGCGGCAGCGGCCAGCAGATGGTCAATACCCAGGGCCAGTTGGGCGTGGATGCCAACGGTGACGGCGTGGACGACGTGACCGGTGAAATCCTGGTCAACGCCGCGCCGATCAAGGGCGTGGTGCAGGCGCAGCAACCCCCGATCGTGACGCTGGATGAAGACGAAATCGCCGCCTACGGCGTCAATTCGATCCAGGATTTGCTGACCGTGCTGGCGCCGCAGACCGATTCCGGGCGCGGGCGCAGCAGCGACGGGCCAGTGATCCTGCTCAATGGCATGCGCATTTCCAACTTCCGCGAAATGCGTGGGCTGCCGCCCGAGGCAATCCGCCGGGTGGAAGTCCTGCCCGAGGAAGTGGCGCTGAAATACGGCTATCGCCCCGATCAGCGCGTGGTCAACTTCATCCTCAAAGACCACTACAAGAGCATCAGCAGCGAAACCGAGGCCAGCGTGCCGGGCAACGGCAGCTATGCCGGGTTGAGCGAGGAAGCCACGCTGGCCAAGATCGCCAACAAGGCCCGCATCAACGTGACCGGCACGGTATCGACGCAAAGCGCGATCACCGAAGCCGAGCGCGGCATCAGCCAGGCCAGCGCGGCCACAGGCACCGGCACGGGCGGCAACAGCACCGTGGCGGGCGACCCCAACCAGGCCGATTATCGCACGCTGCAGGCCAAGGCCGATAGCGCCGCGTTGAATGCCACCTGGTCCAAGCCGATCGGCCTGGGCACAGGGTTGACGCTCAACGCGCTGGCGCAGCGTGATTACAGCCGTAGCTGGAACGGCCTCAGCACCGTGACGCTGACCGATCCCGACAGCGGCAACAGCGTGACGCGCCCCCCCCCCGCGCCCGAGCCGTTGACCACGCGCACCTATACTACCACGCTCTCGGCCGGCGCCGGGCTCAACACTGGCATCGGCGCCTGGCAGCTATCGGTGACGGCCGACGGCAGCCATGTCACCACCGATACCCGGATCGACCGCTCGGCTGATCTTTCGGGCCTGCAAACGCTGGTCGACGACGGCAGCCTGAGCGCCACGGGCGCGCTGCCCAGCGGCGCGATCATCGCTGGCGGGGCCGATCGGGCGCTGAGCCGCACCGACAGCCTGACCTCGCTGGCGACGGCCAACGGCCAGCCGTTCCGCCTGCCGGGCGGGGCAACCTCGCTCACGCTCAAGACCGGCTTTGCCTATTCTGGCATCCACAGTACCGATACGCGCACCGCCAACGGGGCGATCGATCTCAAGCGTGGCGACGCGCAGCTGGGTTTCAGCCTCGACGTGCCGATCACCAGCAAGCGCGAGAACTTCGGCGGTTTCCTCGGCAACCTGTCGCTCAACATGAATGCCGAGGCGCATACGCTGTCGGACTTTGGTGCACTCTATGATTATGGCGCCGGGCTGACCTGGCGCCCCACCGACAAGCTGAGCTTCACCGGCACGTTCATCGGTGCCGAAACCGCACCCTCGCTGACGCAACTGGGTGCGCCGACGACCACCACGCAGAACGTGGCGATCTATGATTTCATCAAGGGCCAGACGGTGCTGGCTACGGTGACCAGCGGGGGCAACCGCGACCTGCTCAAGGAGCGCCAGCGCGACGTGAAGCTGGCCGGCAACTGGACCTTGCCGTTCCTGACCAATTCGACCTTCGTGGTGGAATATTTCCACAACCGCAGTTTCAACACCAGCAACAGCTTCCCCCTGCTGACGGCCGAGGTGGAAGCGGCCTATCCCGGGCGCGTCACGCGCAATGCCGCAGGCGATATCGTGTCGGTCGACGAAAGCCCGGTGACGTTCGCGCGCCAGGAAAGCGAAAGCCTGCGCTATGGCATCAACCTGGCGGGCAGTTTTGGCACGCCCGATCCCAATCTGGTGCGCCAGCGTGGCATGCGGGGCATGATGGGGCCGGGTGGGCCGCGCATGGGTGGCGGTGGACGTGGCGGGCATGGTGGTCCGGGCGGTCCTGGTGGGCCCGGTGGTCCAGGTGGTCCAGGTGGCCCCGGTGGACCGGGCGGCTTTGATGGGCGCGGGCGCTGGAACCTGTCGCTGACCCACACGATCATGCTGATGAACCGGGTGCAGCTGACGCCGGGCGGGACGGTCTACGATCTGCTGGGCGGCAGCGCGCTGTCGAGCACGGGGGTAGCGCGGCACAGTATCGAGCTGGAAGGCGGCGGCTTCTATCGCAGCTTTGGCGTGCGCCTGACCGGCACCTACACCGGATCGGCCCACGCGGATTCAGGCACGACCAGCCTGGATTTCCACCCCATCGCCAAGTTCAACTTGCGCCTGTTTGCCGATCTTGGCCGCCGCCCCGGCGTGGTCAAGGCCGTGCCATTCCTCAAGAATGCCCGACTGTCTCTGGCGGTGAACAACGTGTTCGATGCCCAGCAGAAAGTGACCGATCAGACCGGCGCGATCCCGCTGCGCTATCAGGCTGGCTATCTCGATCCCACCGGGCGGGTGTTCAAGCTGGAATTCCGCAAGATGTTCTGAGGGCCTAGGGTCTGTGGGGATTCAGCGTGAGTTGATGACGGCAGCGGCGAGATAGATCATGGCCGAGAAGCTCTGGTCTGTTTTGCAAGCGCGCATCGCGATGCGCTTGAACTCTTTGAGTTTGCAGAAATAGTTTTCGATCAGGTGGCGCCATTCATACATCTTGGCATCGATCTTGAGCTTCTGGGCGCGCGCGGGGCGCTGTGAGATGATCACTTGCGCGCCGCGCTGATTCAAGTCCTCAACGATCCAGTTGGAATCGAAAGCTTTATCGCCGAGTAAGGCATCGAATTGGATGCCTCTAATTAACGGTGCAACGCCGATGGTGTCGAACCGATGGCCCGGCAACAGCTCAAAGCGGACAAGGTTGCCCAAGGCGTCTGTTAGCGCCAAAATCTTGGTCGTCATACCGCCCTTGGAACGGCCAATGGCCTGGCTCTGAGTCCCCCTTTTGCGCCTTGGCCGTGCCGGTGGACCTTGACGATAGTGGCATCGACCATGGCGTATTCCATGTCCGGTTCTTCCGATAACGCATCGAAAATTCGCTTGAAAACATCAGCTTCACGCCAGTCACGAAATCGCCGGAATGCGGTGCTCCAGTTGCCAAACGTCGAAGGTAGATCCCGCCAGGGACTGCCCGTCCTGACAATCCACAGCACCGCTTCTACGAAAAGCCGGTTGTTCTTTCCGCTGCGACCAGGGTCAGCCGGCTTACCCAGACAATGCGGCTCGATCTTTGCCCATTGGGCATCAGTCAGTACGAAGCGATCCATTCGAAGTGTGAATCACATCTCCACCGTCTTGGGAATCCTAAATCCCCACAGGCCCTAGACGAACCGCCGGCCCTGGACGAATTCCCGCGCCGCGGTGCGTTCCTGTTCGCGGCGGTGTTCGCTGAAATGATCGGCGAACTGGCGCAGGGCGATCACCTGTTCCAGCGCCAGTGGCTCGTCAAAGTGAAAGCCGCAATGGCCGCCCCTGATCCACACGGCGGCGCCGAACCCTTCGAGGCGGTTGATTTCCAGCACCCCGGTTTCGCCCAGCGCCGGCGGGCATTGCAGGACCAGGCGCGCCCCGGTGCGCGACAGGTCTTCCACCAGGCAGGGGCACACGCCACGGCGCAAGATCAGGCGCCCGGGAATGTTGAGCCTTGCCCGTGCATCCGCGCGGCGGCCGCGCGTTGCACTATCACCGGTGACGGGGGCATTCACCATGGCTGCCACGTTTACCCCGGCATGGTAAAGGTATCATCTGCAATCACCTACGTAGATATACGGATAATACTTGTCCACGATCCCCAGCCTTTCGGGCTCTCCCCAAAGCGGGTGACAGCGCCTATCTGGCAGATATGGCCCGCAAGAGCGCATCTTCCCCGCCCGATCGTGATACCGAGCGCTTCCACGAAGACGCCGCGATCAGCACCATGCGTGGCAGCGATCAGCCCGATCTGGAACGCGGCGTGGAGACCATCCGCGACGTTGTCCGCACGCTCAAGCCCAAGCCCGGCGTCTATCGCATGCTCGATGCGCGCGGCGACGTGCTCTATGTGGGCAAGGCGCGCGCGCTGAAAAACCGCGTGGCCAATTACACCCAGGTTGATCGGCTGCCCAACCGCCTGCGCCGCATGGTCAGCCAGACGCGGTCGATGACGATCGTGACGACCAATTCCGAGGCCGAGGCGCTGCTGCTCGAAGCGCAGCTGATCAAGCGCTATCGCCCGCCTTACAACGTGCTGCTGCGCGACGATAAGTCGTTTCCCTTCATTCTGTTGCGGGCCGATCACGCGTTTCCGCGGATCATGAAGCATCGCGGCGCGCGCAAGGCCAAGGGCAATTACTATGGGCCCTTTGCCAGCGCCGGCTCGGTCAACACCACGATCAATGCGCTGCAAAAGCTGTTCCTGCTGCGCAGCTGCAACGATGGCTTCATGGCGCGGCGGGACCGGCCGTGCCTGCTCTATCAGATCAAGCGCTGCAGTGCTCCGTGCGTCGATCGCATTGCCGAGGCGGACTATGCCGAACTGGTGCGCCAGGCGAAGGATTTCCTCGGCGGCAAATCGGGCGCGGTGCAGCGCGAGATCGAAACCCAGATGAGCGAGGCGGCCGAGAATCTGGACTTCGAACGCGCGGCCATGCTGCGCGACCGCTTGCGCGCGGCCACGTTCATCCAGGGCAGCCAGGCGATCAATGCCGAAGGCGTCGGCAATGGCGATGTCTTTGCCATGGCCAGCAAAGGCGGGCAGATCGCGATCCAGGCCTTCTTCATCCGGGGCGGGCAGAACTGGGGCCACCGCGCGTTCTTCCCCACCCATACTGAGGGGCTGGACGAGGCCGAGGTCATGACCAGCTTTCTGGCGCAGTTTTACGAGGAAGTGCCGCCGCCGCGCCTGATCATGGTCGATCGCATTCTGCCCGAGGCAGACCTGCTGGCCGAGGCCCTGCACGAGGGCGCTGGCGGCAAGGTGGAGATCACCGTGCCGCAGCGTGGCGACCGGCGCCGGCTGATGGAGCAGGCCAGCCGCAATGCGGTGGAGGCGCTCGACCGGCGGCTGGCGGAAACCGGCACCAAGGCCAAGATCCTGCGCGAACTGGCCGAATTCCTGGAACTGCCCGATGTGCCGCAGCGCATCGAGGTTTACGACAACAGCCACATCCAGGGAACCAATGCGCTGGGTGGCATGGTCGTGGCCGGGCCCGAAGGGTTCCAGAAGGGCCAGTATCGCAAGTTCAACATCAAGCGCGCCGAAACCCGCCCGGGGGATGACTTTGCCATGATGCGCGAAGTCATGGCGCGCCGCTTTGGCCGCGTGCAGGAGGAAGACCCCGATCGCCAGGGCGGCACTTGGCCCGATCTGGTGCTGATCGATGGCGGCAAGGGCCAGATGACGGCAGTGCGCGAGACACTTGAGGAACTGGGCATCGAGGATGTGCCGCTGATTGCGGTATCCAAGGGCCCCGATCGCAATGCCGGGCGCGAGCATTTCCACTTTCCCGACGGCCGGGAAAAGCTGCTGCCGCTCAATTCCCCGGTGCTGTTCTACTTGCAGCAACTGCGCGACGAGGCGCACAGATTCGCCATTGGTGCGCACCGCGCCAAGCGCAGTCGGGCGATCACCGCCAGCCCGCTCGACGAGATTCCGGGAATCGGTCCGGCGCGCAAGCGTGCGCTGCTGTTGCATTTTGGCACCGCCGGCAAAGTGCGCGCCGCCTCGCTCGAAGACCTCATGCGTGCGCCGGGGGTCAGCGCCGCGGTGGCGCAAACCATCTTCGATTTCTATCATCCCGGGGCGTAAACAGCTGCGCCCATGGGGTCTATGGAAATTATCGGACAGTTGTTGTGCTGGCAGTGTACCAGCGTGAAGTACTGCAGTGTTTATTTGCGGTTTTCCTCAAATAGGGGATGCCGAAAACACCCTTAATGCTCGGCAACCGTGTTAAGCAACGTCTCTGCACATAGCTTGCGGCATGACAGGGATAGTAAGCGTAATGTGGCAAGGATCGGCAGCCCACCAGGGGACGTGGTGGAGCAGGACCGACCGGCAGGGTGGTCCGTCGCTGCCTGGGGGGTACGATGAAGCAGGGGGTTGGGCGCGCGCCGCAGGTTGGCGCGTCGCACCGTAAGGAGTGGGGACAAGTCGTGGTGCCGGGTGTCGGTGCAGGGCGGCGGCCGGTTGGCCGGCTGGTGCTGCGCGTGGCTGCATTGGGTGCCTTGGCGCTGGGGGCGCTGCCGCTGGGCACAGCGGCGGACCTGGCGCAGGATGCGGCCGTTTCTGGTAAGACGCTCGAACTGGAATTCTGGCGCTCGGTATCGACCAGCAGCGATCCCGAGATGTACGATGCCTATCTCCAGCAGTTTCCCAACGGCACCTTCGCCCCACTGGCCAAAGTGAAGGCGGCAGCGCTGCGGCGCGGGGCGACCAGCAGCGCCGCCTGCGCCGGCGGTTGCCGCG
>NZ_KE148398.1:0-1740 GCF_000410615.1 Novosphingobium sp. B-7
GCGCTGGCATCGACCACGCGCCAGCCCAGCGTGCTGAGCACGTCGCTGCCGCGCGGCGCGGGCGCGGCGACTGGCACCGGCGCCACACTTTTGAACAGGGCAAACTCGCGGATCGCAGGGCACGCCGGCGCATCGAGGATCACCAGGCGCACGCGGCGTGGCGCAATCGGCGCGGGCAGGCGCACCACGCGTTGTGCGCCGATGCATTCCTTTTCCGCCAGGCGCTGCCACTGCCCGCCGATTTCGGCCTCGATGGCAAAGCGGGTGACGCGCACGCCGAGCGGCAGGGATTCGGCCACGCGCACCACATCGAACCGCGTCCCCGGCGCCAGATCGAGCGTGAGCGTGGGCGTGTGCACGCGATCGGGCGTGGACCAATAGGTTTCGGCCCGGCCATCGAGCACGGCGGCCGGGGCAAAGCGAGGGCCGCGCTCCGCGCTGGCATGGGCCACCGCGCCCTTGGCCAGATCGCGGGCAAAGGTGGCACGCATGGCATCGCCGAACGAGGCGAGCACCGCCACGTCATGATCAGCGAGGCGCCCGCGCTGGTCGGGCGGCAGGTTGAGGTTGAGATTGGTGCCGCGCCCCACCGATTCGTCGAACAGGCGCACCAGGCGCTCGGGGCTTTTCACCTTGGTGTCTTCATCGGGGTGATAGAACCAGCCGGGGCGGATCGACACATCGGTTTCTGCCGGCCACCAGATTTCGCCGCCACGCAGGCCGGAATTGCCCACGTCCTGTTCATAGGGCTTGTTGGGCATCGTCGGCCAGCAGGGATCGCCGGCCACGCCATCCTCGTTGCCCACCCAGCGGATATCGGCGCCGAGCGGATCGAACGTGCAGGCATCGGGCTGCATCTGGTGAACCAGGGCAATGATCGAGGGCCAGTTGTAATAGCGCGGGGCATCGATGTGGCGGGTTTCGCCAGCGCCACCGTAATAGCCATCGCCGCCATTGGCGCCGTCGAACCACACCTCGAACAGCTTGCCATAGCGGGTGCACAGCTCGGTCAGTTGCGCGCGATAGTAATCGACATAGGCGGGCCGGCCATATTCGGGATGGTTGCGGTCCCACGGCGACAGATAGAGGCCATAGGACAGGCCATGGCGGCGCGCCGCCTCGCCCATTTCGGCAACGATATCGCCCTTGCCGCCCTTGTAGGGGCTGTTGCGGATCGAATGCTCGGTCAGCTGCGTCTGCCACAGGCAGAAGCCGTCATGGTGCTTGGCGGTGAGGATCACCCCGGTCATCCCGGCAGACTTGGCGGCCAGCACGATCTGATCGGCACTGAAATCGGTGGGGTTGAACCATTCGGGCTTTTCATCGCCATAGCCCCATTCCTTGCCGGTGAAGGTGTTCATGGAGAAATGCACGAAGGCATACATGCCGCGCTGGTGCCATTTCCACTGGCGCGGCGATGGCGTGGCGCCCCAGGGTGCGGGCGCCGTGGCCGCCGGGGTGGCAGCCAGAGCCGGCGCAGCGGCCAGCGTGGGGGCAACCGCGCCCGCGGCAGCAGAGCGCGACAGGAAGCGACGGCGGGACAGGTCCATGGGCAATCCTTGGGGAAAGGCGCGGCGCACGCGGCGCCGCGCGAAAGGTCAGAGCGGGTTGGCCAGCACCGCCGGCAGGCGATCGGCCAGGCCCACGATCATTTCGCCGAACAGGCCATTGGCCCAGGCAAACCAGCTGCGGGTGAACTGGGCCGGATTGTTGCAATCGACCGCTTCGTGCATGAAGCCG
>NZ_KE148398.1:1889-2995 GCF_000410615.1 Novosphingobium sp. B-7
TTGAAGAAATAGGGATTGGCATCCGACCAGCAGGCCGCCGCCGTGGCCTGCCACAGCGGATCATCGGCGGTGACGCAGCCGGTATAGGCCAGGCCGAGCAGCGAGGGCACGTTGGCATCGTCCATGAACACCGCGTTGCCAAAGCCATCGACTTCATAGGCCCAGACCTGCCGCCCGTCGGGCAGGCGCATCGTGCCCCACTTGGCCAGCGCGGCGGCCACTTCATCGGCCAGCGCGCGCGCATCGGCGGCGAGCGCGGCATTGCCCGCCGCGCCTTCGGCCACCAGCGCCATTTCGCGCAAGGTGGTGACGGCAAAGTGGTTGGACGGGACCAGGAACGGATAGAGGCAGGCATCGTCAGACGGGCGGAAGCCGCTGTGGATCAGCCCGACCGGCCGCGTGGGCGCGCCATAGCCATCGAGGCCGAGCGTTTCGGTGGGCCGATCGCTGGTGCGGCGGAAGCTGTAGGGGCCGCGCCCATCCTTGCGCTGCTGTTCGCGGAACGTGCGCACGATCGCCTGCTGCGCCGAAACCCAGATGTTGTCGAACGGCGCGGCATCGCCGCTCGCCTGCCAATAGCGATAGGCCAGGCGCATCGGCCAGCACAGCGAATCGACCTCCCACTTGCGTTCGGCCACGCCGGTTTTCATCTGCGTCTGGTCTTCCAGGGCCCAGGGCAGGTTGGTCTTGGCCGTGGCATCGCGCATGAACGCATTGGCATAGGGATCGAGCAGGACCGAGCGCGCCTGGCGGGCAATGGCGCCGCGAAACAGCGTGGCCAGGTGCGCGTCCTTGCGCACGAGGTGGATGTAGGACAGCAGCTGCGCGCTGCTGTCGCGCGGCCACATGCAGGGGATATCGCCGGTGATGACAAAGGCATCGACCCGGCCATCGACCAGGCCCAGTTCCACCGTGGTATCGAGCGTGTTGGGATAGCAGGCCGCAAACATCGCGCGCAGCTTGGGATCGGCGATCATCGCCGAAACGCGCGCGATCTCTTCCTCCACCGCCGGGCTGGTGAAGCGGCGCTGCACTTTGGGCGGGCGGGCCGCAAAGCCCAGCGGGGCCGGTGCCGTGCCAGGGGCGGGGGCGGCAGGCGCCTGGGC
>NZ_KE148399.1:0-8914 GCF_000410615.1 Novosphingobium sp. B-7
GCCGTGAACGCCGCGCGCATTGCCGGGGCCGGCCGCATCATCGCCGCCGACCCTTCACCCGAAAAGCGCGCGCTGGCGCAGGAAATGGGCGCGACCGACATGATCGACCCCAGTGCCGACGATGCCGCCGGCGCGATAATGGAACTGACGCGCGGCGGCGTGGAACATGCGATCGAGGCCGTGGGCCGCCCGGCCTCGGCCGATCTGGCGGTGCAGGTCTTGCGCCGGGGTGGCACGGCCACGATCCTGGGCATGATGCCGCTCGATCACAAGGTCGGCCTTTCGGCGATGGACCTGCTGTCGGGCAAGACGCTGCAAGGCGGGCTGATGGGCATGAACCGCTTTCCGATCGACCTGCCGCGCCTGGTCGATTTCTACCTCGGTGGGCAGCTCAAGCTCGACACCATGCTGACGGCGCGGATTACGCTTGATCAGGTCAACGATGGCTTTGCCGCGCTGCGCCGTGGCGATGGTGCCCGCGCGGTGGTGCTATTCGACGGCGCGTAGTTCCGCTTAAGGCCGCTTTCACGCCGGCTTGGCGGGCGCGGCGCTAATCCCGGTGGCATCGCCATGCCATGAGGGAAACCGCCGATGCCCGCCATTTGCCACCGTGCCCGCCTGCCGGGCGCTGCCCTGCTTGCCGCAACGGCCCTGGCAGCCGCCCCGCCGGCGCTGGCAGGAGAGGCACCGCCGGCCGATGGCCTGGCCATCTCTGGACAGATCCGCCTGCGTTATGAAGCGATCGATGGCCAGGCGCGGCCCAACGCCAACCGCACCGACCAGCTGATCAACACCCGCGCCACGATCAAGGCCGCGTGGACCAAGGGCCCGTGGCAGGTGGTGGGAGAGTTGTGGGACGCGCGCGTGTTCAACGACAATCCCGGCACGCCGATCACCACCGGAGAGATCAACGCTTTCGAGCTGGTGCAAGGCTATGTCGGGTTGGACCTGCCCGGCCGCCTCGGCAAGGGCAGCAAGCTCAATGTCAGAGTGGGGCGCGAAACGCTCAACATCGGGTCACGCCGCCTGATCGCGGCCGACGATTATCGCAACACCATCAACAGCTATACCGGCCTGCATGCCGAGGCCCAATGGCCCAGCGGATGGCGCGCGTCACTGGTCTTCACCCTGCCCGACCAGCGCCTGCCGCTGGACCGGCGCGGCATGCATGTCCACCGCTTTGCCTGGGACCATGAGGGGTTTGACCTGATGCTGTGGGGCGGCTTTGTCGGCAAGGTGATCTCGGCCAAGGGCGCCCCGGTCACCTTGATCGAGGCCGGACTGCTGCACCTTGGCGAACGCGACCGGCCCGATACCCCGACGCGGGACCGCTCGCTCAACACCTCCAGCCTGCGCCTGGCGGCAGAGCCCGCGCCGGCGCACCTGGATTACGAACTGGAAGGCAATTACCAGTGGGGCGAGGAAGCCATGGTCATGGCGCCCAATGCGCCGCTGCTGCCCGTCAGCGCCGGCAACCTGCACGTACGCGTGGGCTATACCTTTGCCGACAAGGCCAAAACGCATCTGACGGCAGAGCTGGACTATGCCACCGGCGATACGCCGGGCGGCACGATCACCCGCTATGATCCGCTCTATGCCACGCGGCGCAACGATTTCGCGCCGGCCGGGCTCTATAACGTGCCCTATCGCGCCAATATCATCGCCCCCGGATTGCGGCTGGAAGGCGCGCCGTCCAAGCGGTTTGACTATCTGCTGACCTGGCACCCGATGTGGCTGGCCAATGCGCACGATATGTTTGGCAGTTCGGGCGTGCGCGATGCGGCGGGCACCAGCGGCAGGTTTGCCGGGCACCAGTTCGATTCCCGGCTGCGCTATTGGGCGGTGCCCCGCCGGCTGCGCCTGGAATTCGATGGGGTCTATCTGGCCAAAGGTGGCTTCATGCAGACCGCGCCCAATGCGCAGCCGGGGCAATCCACCACCTATGGTTCGTTCAACGTGACCGCGTTCTATTGAACGGGATCAGTGCTTGCCGCTGTTGCGGGCAATGAAGGCCGCCGTGGCATCGTGGAAGCCCTTGAGCGAGGCCTCGTTGGCATAGACCATGTGGCCCGACGGGTAATAGGCAAAGCTGATGTTGCCCTGCAGCGATTGCGGCATGGGCAGGTGGCGCGTCTCGAACAGCCCTTCGAAATAGGGCGTGGCGAGATCGTAATAGCCGCCGGCCAGCAGCACCTTGAGCTGCGGGTTCTGCTTCATCGCGTTGGCCAGGTCTGGCATCACGTTGAGCGGGCCGCTTTCCGACCGGCTGCCATCGGGCAGGCGGTGGGTCATGTCCCATTCGGTCAGCCCGGCAAACGGCTTGTAGGTCGCCTGCGTGGCATAGTGCAGGCTGTCGCGCGCATAGGCGTTGAACGCCGAGATATAGGCCGAGCTGATCGCCGCGCTCTGCGGGTCATAGCCGGCTTCCTTGGCCGTGGGGTCGAGCGTGGGGCCCGAGAAGCGCGAATCGAGGCGGCCGGTGGTCAGGCCCTGCTCTTCCTGCAGGTGCTGCATCACCTGGCCCACGTTGAGCCGCAGGTTGGAGCGCAGCCAGTATTCGGCGGGAATGCCGGTATAGCCGGCCAGGCGCTTGGCCATGTCCTGGCGCTGGGCGTCGGGCAGCGTGCTGCCTTGCATCAGGGCCATGGCATAGTCGGTGGTGGCAAAGTGCTCCACCTCGCGCAGGAAGGTTTCCAGGTCGGCCGGGCGCGTGCCGGGCAGGCGATTATGATACCACGCCGTTGCCGCCACGGTCGGCAGGCTCACCACATAGGCGCTGTCCACGCCCGGGTTGTGTTCCGGGCCATCGGCCGAAAGATCGAAGTTGAGGATCGCCGAAAGCAGGACAACCCCGTTGAAATCGATCGAATCGTCCGATTGCAGCGCGTTGACCAGGGCCGAAGCGCGCGGGGTGCCATAGCTTTCGCCCAGCAGGAACTTGGGCGAATTCCAGCGGCCATGGTCCGACAGGAACGCCTTGATGAATTCGCGGAACGCATGGACATCCTGGTCCACGCCCCAGAACGCCTTTTCCTTGTTCTTGCCGGCAATGCGCGACCAGCCAGCGCCCGGTGCATCGATGAACACCAGGTCCGATGCGTCCAGCAGGCTATAGGCATTGTCCACCAGGTTATAAGGCGCGGGCGGAGTGTGGCTGTCGTTGGCAGTGATCACCCGGCGCGGGCCGAATGCGCCCATGTGCAGCCAGACCGTGGCCGAACCGGGGCCGCCGTTGAACAGGAACGTGATCGGCCGATCGGCCGAGGGCGCGCCCTTCTTGAAATAGGCGGTGTAGAACATCGAGGCTTCGGCCGGGGCGTCCTTGGCATCGTCCTTGGTCTTGCCGGCTGCGGCGGTCTCGCGCCAATCGGTATCGTCCCAATCGGCCTGGTGTACCACCACGGTGCCGGCTTCGGCGGTGTAGTCAATCTTCTGGCCGCCCACGGTCACCATGCCAGACGAGAGCACCTTGCGCGGCTTGAAGAAGCGCGTGGTGGTGGCACTGTCGGGATCGGGCACGCCATCGGGATCGTTGCGCGCCGCGTCAGACCTGGCGTCCTTGTCGGCCTTGTCCGCCTTGGCGGCGTCATCAGGCTTGGCCAGGGCCAGCGCGGGGTTGAGAGCAAGCAGGGATACGGCAGCAGCAAGCGACAGGGCGGAGCGCAAGGGTGAATTCCTTTACAGGCGAAACCGGTTTGGCGGCCGCATCGAACGCGCGCGGGCGCGATGGTGTCAAGCAAAGGTTCCCACCCGTTCGACGAACGACAAACCCGCGCCGATCAGCGTTATACTATATCCGCCAGGCCGCCTTGGGCGCAGACTGCGGTGGGTTTCAGCCCCTGCCGATCTGCGCGTTGGTCAGGTTGGCAGTAAAGGCCGGCGAAATGCGCCGCTCCATCGCGCGGCAGGCGTCCGCATGCGCGATCAAGGCCTTGCTCGCCCGCTCCAGCACGCGCGGATGCAATGGCTCCGCGCCCGAAAGCAGCGCGGCCATGCCCAGTTCGCTTTCCCCGATCGCCTGGCCAGCGGCCTTGATCCCGCCGAGCAGGTCCACCGCCCTGGCAAACAGCGCGCGTTGGGCAAGCGGGTCCATGGGCTTTTGGGCGTTGGGCTGGCTCATGCCTGCCACTGTGCGCGATGGCGTGCGCGGGGGGAAGTGGCGCCGTGGGGTTGTGCCCGGAAATGTGGCGTGCGCGAGGCTGTTCGCCAGGAAGTGGCACTCAGCGCTCGGCTTTGCACCACCCCCAACCCCCTCCTCTGAAGAGGAGGGGGCTTTTTGGTAGTCTCAGGCCGCTTCGGCCTTCTTGTCGGCGTGTTCCAGGTTGAGCATTTCGGCCAGCAGGAACGCCAGTTCGATCGACTGCGCGGCATTGAGGCGCGGGTCGCAGTGGGTGTGGTAGCGGTCGGCCAGGCTTTCCTGGGTGATCGCCACGGCGCCGCCGGTGCATTCGGTCACATCGCGGCCAGTCATCTCGATATGGATGCCGCCCGCGTGCGTGCCTTCGGCGCGGTGCACGGCGAAGAAGCCCTTCACTTCGGCCAGGATGCGGTCGAACGGCCGCGTCTTGTAGCCGTTGTCGGCCTTGATCACGTTGCCGTGCATCGGGTCGCAGCTCCACACCACCGGGTGCCCTTCGCGCTTCACCGCGCGCACCAGCGCGGGTAGGCCGGCTTCCACCTTGTCGTGGCCGTAGCGGCTGATCAGGGTGATGCGGCCGGCTTCGCGCGCGGGGTTGAGCGTGTCGAGCATGCGCAGCAGCGCGTCGGGCGTCAGGCTGGGGCCGCACTTCATGCCGATCGGGTTGCCCACGCCGCGCAGGAATTCGACATGCGCCGAACCTTCGAAGCGGGTGCGATCGCCGATCCACAGCATGTGCGCGCTGGTATCGTACCAGTCACCGGTCAGCGAATCCTGCCGCGTCATCGCCTCTTCATACTGCAGCAGCAGCGCTTCGTGGCTGGTATAGAAGCTGGTGCCCTGCAGCTGCGGGACATTCGACGGGTTGACCCCGCAGGCTTCCATGAAGTCCAGCGCTTCGCCGATCTTGTCGGCCATTTCGCCGAACTTGGTCGCCCAGGGGCTCTTGGCGATATGGTCGAGCGTCCAGCCGTGCACCTGGCGCAGGTTGGCATAGCCGCCGCCGGCAAAGGCGCGCAGCAGGTTGAGCGTTGCGGCCGCCTGGCTATAGGCGCGCAGCATGCGGTCAGGATCGGGGATGCGCTGTTCGGGCGTGAAATCGATCCCGTTGATGTTGTCACCCAGATAGCTGGGCAGTTCCACATCACCCTGGCGTTCCACCGGCGAGGAGCGCGGCTTGGCGAACTGGCCGGCCATGCGGCCAACCTTCACCACCGGCTGCTTGCTGGCAAAGGTGAGGACCACGGCCATCTGCAACAGCACCCGGAACGTGTCGCGGATGTTGTTGGGATGAAATTCGGCAAAGCTTTCGGCGCAGTCCCCGCCCTGGAGCAGAAAACCCTTGCCCGCCGCCACCTGGGCCAGATCGGCCTTGAGCGCGCGTGCCTCGCCGGCAAAGACCAGCGGCGGAAAGCTGCCAAGGGTGCTTTCCACCGCGTTCAGCTTGTCCGCGTCGGGATAGACCGGCAGATGCCGCGCCTCTTGATCCCGCCAGCTCTTTGCATTCCAGTTCTGTGCCACTGTCCTCATTCCTTTCAAGACCGGCGGACATAGGCGCACGCGCGCAGGATTGCAAAGAAAGCCTTTCGCATAGTGTGATCGACATTTTGTTGCGTGGGGGGAAGAAAAACACCCCCTCCGGCGGCCTGCGGCCGCCACCTCCCCCCGCTTTGCGGAGGGAGGATCCTGCACGTTATTTCTTGGCTTCGGGGACGACTTCGACGCGCCATGAGCGATCGTGCTGGAGATAGCGGGCGGCGAGCGCCTGCATCGCCTGGGGCGTGGTCTTGCTGTAATCTACCAGGATCGAGCGGATATCGTCGAACTTGCCCGGTTCCTGCGCCCCGCCTTCCAGCAGCGACATATAGAAGGCGTTGCCGGTGCTGGCGCGGGTGATCAGCTGCTTGAGCGGCTCGGTCACGCGCTCGATTTCATCGGGCGTGGGCGGCGCGGCAACCAGATCAGCGGCGATCTTGTCCGTCGCGGTAAAGAACGCGGGCAGATCCTGCGGACGCAGTTGCACCGTCGCGCCAAGATAACCGCCCGAGGGCAGATCCATCGGCCAGACGGATTCGACCTGCGGGGCATAGGATGCGCCGATCTTTTCGCGCATCTCGTCGAACAGGCGGTTGTTGACGATCTGCGCCAGGATTTCGAGCTGGCGCGATTCGTGCACGCCGGTGCGCCCGCCACCGGTGGGCCAGGCCACCATGGCGGCGGCGGTATTGGAATCGCCTGTGTGGGTGAGCACCACCGGGGTTTCGTTGTGCGCGGGCAGATGCGGATCGAGCGGCGGCGGATTGGCCGCGGTGCGGGCCGGCAGCGCGCCGAACGTGGTGTTGAGCGCATCGAGCGCCTGCTGCCGCGTGAAATCGCCGAACATGTCCACCTCGATCGGCCCCTGCGCCAGCAGGGGTTCCCACACGCGGCGGAAGTCGGCTGGCGTCACGGTATCGAGCGCGGCCGGATCGGGCACCTTGTAGCGCGGGTCCTTGTCCTTGAGCAGCCAGCCCATGTCCCGCTGCAACACCGCCTGGGGCGAAGAGCCACTGGCAGCATATTGCAGCTTGGCCGCTGCCACTGCGCGCAGGATCGGGTTGGTATCCCAGCGCGGCTCGGCCAGCTTGGCGGCAAAGAGGTAGAGCTGGTCCTTGAGATCGGACGGGCGGGTGTCGGCCGAAAACTCGAACGCGGTATCGTCGAGCTTGAAATTGAGGTTGAACTTGCGGCCCGTGGCCAGTTCATCCAGCGCGTTGCGGTCCACCTTGCCAAAGCCGGTTTCCATCAGCGCCATATCGCCGAGCGAGGCATAGACCGCATCCTTGGGCGCGATCGCGGCCAGGCCACCGCCAAAGCGAATGCGGATGATGATCCGCCCCGGTTCGGCATCATTGGCCCAGAGCAGCGCCTTGACCCCGTTCGACAGGGTAAGCCGCTCGATCCCGAGCACGCCGGTGGGCTGCGCCTGGGCGACGGTGCCCGGCGTGCCGATCGGCGGCAACTGGGCAAAGGTCAGCTTGTCGGTCGGCAGGCGGACGCTGCCGGTTGGCACCGGCTTGGCGATGAGCGCGGCGCGCACATCGGCCGCCGTCGCGCCGATATCGCGCGGCGTGGTCAGCATGCCACGCACGACAGTGCCCTTGAACAGCGCGCGGGTATGCGCCAGCACGGCCTGCGGGGTGAACAGCGGCACCGACTTCTTGAAGATGGTATAGACCGTCTCGGGGTTGGCCACCGTCTCGCGGATATCGACCGCCTGGGTGATATCGTCGGCCAGGTCCGATCCGGCCTGGGTGCGCTGGGTTTCCACCGGCACCTTGAACGACAGGTCGAACTCGGCCACTTCGCGATCGATATCGGCCTGCGAGGGCGGCGAGGCCAGCGCATCGTCGATCACCGAGCGCACATCGGCCACGGCGGCCTTCCAGTCATCACCCAGCGGCGTGACCGAAACCAGCGTGGTATCGGCCGAACGGGCATAGTTCTGCTGGTCGATCGAGGCCGACAGGAAACTGCCACCGGCGCGCGCACGCACGGCCAGGCGGCGGTTGATCAGCGCCATGGCCAGGCGGTCGATCATCAGCCCCTGGTTATAGGCGATGGTATCGGCATGGCGCTTCCACGGCCGCACCACGGCATAGTTGAACTGCATCGGCGCGCTGGGTTCCACCACCACGCGGGCACCATCGACGGGATTGGCGGGATTGGCCCCCTTGGGCGCCACCGGCTTGCCGAAATCGACCGGTGCGGGCTTGGGGCCATTGCCGGTCCACGGGCCGAACCACTTGGTGATCTGCGCCAGCATCGCCTGGGGATCGGCATCACCGGCCACCACGATGATCGTGTTGTCAGGGCGATACCACTTGTCATGGAAGGCCTTGATGCTTTCGGGCGTGGCCGCCTGCAGCGTTTCGACCTTGCCGATCGGCGAACGCGTGGCGGCCGGCTGGCCGGCAAAGAACAACTCGCGCGTGGCGTCCATCACGCGGGTCTGCGGGCCGGAACGCTCGCGCATTTCGGCCAGCACGATCGGCACTTCGGTTTTCACCCCCTGCGGCGTGAAGATCGGCGCGGCGATCATGCCCGACAGCAGCTTGAAGGTTTCATCCAGCTTGGCCGGCGTGGCATCGGGCAGGTCGAGCTTGTAAACGGTTTGTGTGCCGCTGGTTTCGGCATTGGTATCGCTGCCGAACGTGGCGCCCAGGCGCTGCCAGGTGGGGATCGCCTCACCCGATTTGAGATACTTGGAATCGCGGAACGTGAGGTGTTCGATAAGGTGGGCAAAGCCCTGCTGGGCATCGGTTTCATAAAACGATCCGGCATCGACCAGCACGCGCACCGAAACCTGATCGGGCGGGACGCCATTGTGGCGCACGGCATAGCGCAGGCCATTGGGCAGGCGGCCAAAGATCCATTCCTTGTCCTGCGGCACGTCGCTGCCAACGTAGAGCCAGTTCTGCGCCGTGTTGTCCACGGCCGTCGCCGCCGTGGCGGCTCTGGCCTGCGCCGCAGCCGGAATGCCGGCCGGCGCCGTGGTGGCGAGCAGGGAAAGAACGAGAAAAGCGAAGCGCCGCGAGCGCCAGGTGTTCGATCGCATTTCCCATCTATAGGGAGGGGGTTTGTGAAGGGCCAGTGAATAGACCGGCCCTTCACCATGTTCATATCGCTTAATTACGCCATTACGGCTTGGGCGTGGCGGCCGGGGCCGCCGGCTGGGCCGGTGCGGCAGGCTGCCCATCGGCGCCCGGCTGGCCTGCAGCGGCGGCAGCGGCACGC
>NZ_KE148399.1:9324-10973 GCF_000410615.1 Novosphingobium sp. B-7
AGCGGCACCGGCAGGATGGCGGTGGACAGGGCCGCTGCGGCTGCAGCCGGGCGAGCAGCCGGTGCAGCCGCCCGCTTGACCGGGGCAGCGGCAACCGGTGCAGCCAGGGCCGAGACGGCGAGCACGGCAGACGAAACAAGCATGGCGAAGCGCGCGGCGCGCGAAGAAGCAGTGATCATGGCCCGGTTCTAGGCGGCGTGGACGAATTCCACAACGTCACGGTTGGTCTATAAAAGGCCCTGGCGAGGCGCCCACCTAGACATAATTAGGACGCGGCAAGAGTGGACCTCTTGCAAGGCCGAGCAACGCTGCCGGGGCCTTTTATAGAGCAACCCCTGCGGGGCTGGACCAAAAACCGCCATTTCCGCGTCGGCTCGTCGCACAATATTCCCGATATTGCGCTTCCTCGCCTCCTTGAACTGGCGGTTTTTGCCTCCAGCCGTGGCGCTGTGGAATTTGTCCACGCCGCCTTGCAGCCAGGCAGGCCCATTCCAGCGAAATACATGGCCGATCACGGCCTGCCAGCCCTCTCGCCCCTTGACCCCTGCCCCCCCGGTCCTAAATGCAACAATCATGTTCATCGAAACCGAAACCACGCCGAATCCGGCCACGCTCAAGTTCCTGCCGGGCGAACGGGTCATGACCAGCGGCACGCGGTCGTTCACCTCGCCCGAAGAGGCAGAGGTCTCGCCGCTGGCGCAGGCGCTGTTTTCGCTGGGCGACGTGACCGAGGTTCTGTTCGGCCAGGAATTCGTCGCAGTGACGATTGCGCCGGGCGCGCAATGGGCCGATGCCAAGCCGCAGGTGCTGGCAATCCTGCTCGATCATTTCGTGTCGCAGGCGCCGCTGTTTGCCGCCGGCAGCGCGGCAGGGATCATGGTGCCCGACGAGGACGAGGATTTCGGCGATGATCCGGCCGACGCCGATATCGTCGACCAGATCAAGGACCTGATCGAAACCCGCGTGCGCCCCGCCGTGGCCAACGATGGCGGCGACATTATCTACAGGGGCTTTCGCGAAGGCGTGGTCTATCTCAAGATGCAGGGCGCCTGTTCGGGCTGTCCTTCGTCGACCGCCACGCTCAAGCACGGCATCGAAAGCCTGCTTAAGCACTATGTGCCCGAAGTGACCGAAGTGCGCGCGGCCTGATCGGAACGGGACTCGTCGTGCCCCAGGCTGCCCCTTTTTCCCGCCGCCGCCTGGTGATCGATAGCGCCACGGAAAGCTGTTCGGTCGCCCTCTACGAAGACGACGCGCTGATCGCGGGCGAATGCCTGATGCTCGGCCGTGGCCATGCCGAACGGCTGGTGCCGATGATTGCCGCGCTGCCCGACAAGGGGCGCGCCGCCACGATCCTGGTCGACAGCGGGCCAGGTAGCTTTACCGGCATTCGCGTGGGGCTGGCCGCGGCGCGTGCCCTGGCGCTTGCCTGGAATGCCCATGTGCTGGGCTATCAGAGCCTGGAACTGGTGGCAGCCATGGCGCGCGCGCAGCAGGGCGGGCCGGCGCCGCAACCGGTCGACGTGGTGATGACCGGCGGCCACGGGGAATGGTTCTTCCGCCCGTTCGATGCGGCCGGCCGGCCCACCGCGCCGCTTGCCTCGCTGTCACCCGACCTGGCGCTGGCGCGACTGACCGCGCCGCTGGTG
>NZ_APCQ01000564.1:0-2277 GCF_000410615.1 Novosphingobium sp. B-7
GGCAGGCCCGCCGCATCGAGCCGGGCGCCCGGGTCCTGCGGGGCCAGCTGCGTGGCGGCCCGCGCCGTGTGGCGCATCCGTCGCAGCAATGGCCACAGCATGGTGATATTGGCCAACGGCATCAGCAGCAGCAGTCCCACCAGCCAGACCAGGTAATGCGCCAGGAAGCTGCGCACCACATCGTCGACCACCGCGCCAGGGCGGGTCTGGTCCTGGGTCACGACGATGCGCACGTTCTGATCGGCAAACGCGCGTGGCACGCTCAGGCCAACCAGCGGCCCGCTGGTCAGGGCTTGTTCGTGCCAGGCCCGGGGCGGCTGCGGCCAGATATCGGGCAGGAAAAACGGGCTGTGGGCCAGAACCTGCCCGCGCGCATCGATCACGGCAAAGGCGCGCCCGTCATAGCCGGTGGCATAGATCGCCATCTCCTCGCGCGGCAGGGCCACCTGCCAATGGCCGCCTGGTGCGGGGATGACATGGCGCGCCACCAGTTCGGCCTGTTGGCGCAAGGTATCGCGCTCGATCGCGCGGACGCTGCTTTCCAGCACGGTGCGTGCGGCAAAGGGCATGGCAAGGCTGGCCACCACAATGGTGATGCCCTCTACCAGCAGGATGCGCGTGAGCAGCGAGGTCGCCGCGCGGCGGACCAGCCGCTTCATGCGCGCGGCTTGATGATATAGCCGACGCCGCGCACCGTCACGATCTCCGCCTCGCCCTGCGCGGCATCGAGTTTCTGGCGCAGGCGATGGACATAGACCTCGATCGCGTTGGAGCCGAGCGGATCGTTGGCGCCGAACAGTTGGTCTTCAGCAAGGCGCTTGGTCACCACCTGTCCTTCGCGGCGCAGCAGGAGGCCGAGCAGCCCGGCTTCGCGCGCCGACAGCGCAACAATGCGCCCCCCGACCCTGAGCGAGAGATTGTCGAGATCGAAGACCAGGTTGGCGCAGGCGATTTCACGGCCCTGGAACGTGCCGTTGCGGCGCAGCACGGCGCGCAGGCGGGCGAGCAGTTCGTCGGGCGAAAAGGGCTTGGCCATGTAATCGTCGGCGCCTGCGTCCAGTCCGGCGATGCGCGCCTGCACCTCGCCCCGCGCGGTGAGCACGACAACCGCAAGGCCATGCCCGGCGCGGCGCAACCGGGCGAGCAGGGCCAACCCGTCGCCATCGGGCAATCCCCGATCGAGCACCAGCGCGGCATAGGTATTGGCGGCTAGGTACAGTTCCGCCTCCTCGCTGCTGGCAGCATGGTCGACAGTCAGCCCGGCGCCGGCCAGGCACACTGCCAGCGCACGGGCGAGGGGGGCATCGTCTTCGACAAGCAGTATGCGCATGCAGGAACCCGGTGATGTCTGGCCACAACAACGGACAGCCCGCCCGGCCCTGCGCCGCCGCTGCCGCATCAGGCGCGCGCTTGTACCTGTGCCAAACGCACGGCGCCGCAAATCCCTGCGCGATGCATCCAGATTGGTATGAATTGGACAGTCGCCGGCTGGCGTGTGAAAAGGCGACCAAGCGTGATGCAGGACATTACCTGCCGTGACCATAAAATCCGGATCTGTTGGGATTTTATGGTGGGCGCGACAGGGATTGAACCTGTGACCCCACCCGTGTGAAGGGTGTGCTCTACCGCTGAGCTACGCGCCCGCCGAAATGGCGTCCCGCGGTGGTCGATCGTGTCGGCCCCGGGGTGTGGAGGCGGCCTCTAACGGCGTTGCGCAACGTTGACAAGTGGGCATGTGAAGATATTTCGCTCCCCATGACCGATCCAATCGAAACGCCCGAAAACGCGGACGCCGTCGCCGCTCCTTCCACCGCACCTGCCACGTCCGGCGCCGATGTGCCGCCCGATCGCCTGGCGATCAACCCGCGCAGCGCGTTCTTTGACGCAGACAAGCTGGGCCGTGGCGTGGGCATCCGCTTCAAGGGCACCGTGCGCAACAATGTCGAGGAATATTGCATTTCCGAAGGCTGGGTGCGCGTGCAGGCCGGCAAGACCATGGACCGCAAGGGCAACCCGCTGACGCTCAAGCTCTCCGGCCCGGTCGAGGCATGGTACGAAGACCTGGGCGAAGACGCCCCGGTGGCCAAGGCCTGATCTTTGGGTTGTTCGGGTGCCGGCGTTAGCGCAGGCGCCCGATCCCCATGCCGGCGCTGCCCACCCCGGCGCCGCCGGTGCGGCTGGCAATGATGCGGCCGATGGGATCATCGTCGCGCGCTAGGCTGGCCTGATCGCGCCGCGCCGGAGCCGGCAGTGCGGCACTGGCCGCAATAGTGGCCT
>NZ_APCQ01000563.1:0-4468 GCF_000410615.1 Novosphingobium sp. B-7
CGATTTTTGCAACAGAGCCGCTTTCTGCGATATAGACCATTTTAAGCGCATCAATGATACGCACGGCCATGATGCAGGCGATCGGGTCATTCGACTTATCGCGGAAATGCTTGCTACGATTTCGGACGATAATTGCCATGTAGCGCGCCACGGTGGAGAGGAGTTTGTTATGCTGTTCCGAGGCGTCAGCCTGTCCGAAGCGCATAAGAAACTTGACGGCTTGCGCGAACAAATGGCCGAACGTCGCTTGCGAAACCGCAAGACGGATGAACCATTGGGCCAAATTACATTCTCCGCTGGTATTGCGGACGTGTTTGATTTTCCTGATCCAAGGGCGGCCCTCAAAGCGGCCGATGAAGCCCTTTACGCCGCAAAACAGGGCGGCCGAAACCAAGTGATAATCGCACCCAAGGGAGGCGCGCAGGCCGCATGAGCGAGGGGACGCCAGATGAAGACGTATTCCCCGGCGCGAAGCTCTCCGATCCGGCAATGGTGCGGGCGATGGGCGGGGCGCTGGCGGTCCTCGCCGGGTTGCTGGAAGGGAAAGGCGTCTCAACGGTGGAGGAAACCTCCAATGTGCTGGGGATTTACGCTGTCATCACCGGGGAAACCGCACCCGATGAAGGTTTGATCCTCGCTTGCTGGGCGGGAATGTTGCGTGATGCGGCACAGGAGAAGGCCGAAAAGGACGGGGAGCCGGGAAAATGGGATTAGGATCGGGCAGCGCGGCCGTGCTGGTTGTGGAGGATGAACCCCTAGTGAGGACGATGGCGGCCGACATTCTTATGGACGCGGGCTATCGCGTCTTTGAGGCGTGCGAGGCGGCGGACGCTCTGGCGATCCTTGACGGCCGCGATGACATTGGCGCGGTGTTCACCGATATTGAAATGCCCGGAGGGATGACCGGCCTTGCCTTGGCCGCTGCCGTCCGCGACCGATGGCCGTCCATGCCGGTCCTCGTTACCTCTGGCCGCGTGCGACCAGGTGCAGGCGAATTGCCGAACGGCGCTGCCTATATCGCCAAGCCCTACATGCCCGGTGAATTGGTCGCCACGCTCGGCAAGATGCTTCCTCACCCCGATTCCGGCGATTAATGCTCCATCAGGCTGAATGAGCCGCGAACAAGGGCAAGCCCCACGGAAAGCCGTTCGGCCGCCTCTTTCTGCTCGATGCCTAGTCGTTTGGCGATTTGCTCGATCGAAAGCCCGTTCTGCCGATGCAGGAACAAGACGCGATCGGTCAAATGTGGCAATTCATCAACACAATCCCAAAATTCATCTTCGGGAAATGTCATGCGCGGTGACGCCATGCACGTATCTATTGATTGTTGCAGATAACAATCTGCGGCTGAATCATCGACCTCAACGAGTATCGCAAGAGCTTTTTCCATGAACTCTAGGGCAACCGCTTTCTGTTGCTCTCGATAGATATTGGAAGAATCAACCATAGCCTAGTCCTCCTTTCGGTCGCTGTAGGGAGGACGATGACTCAACAATAGGGAAATTGCACGCGCAACTAGGGCCAGATTGAGCAGTAATTTTATTACAACGGCAAGCAGCCCTCGCCTGCCCGGACAGGGGCGGCGCGTGGCATCGGCTAGATTGTTTGTTGGTCTTCCGACGATGGCTAGTCCTTGCGGGCCATCGTCGGAAGTGGACGGCCGCACAAATTGGGGGGCGTGGGCCGCGCCGGGCCTCTAGCATAAAATTACGGCCCTGCATCCCCGGCGTTGATACATTCGTCGCGCAGGGCGCTCGATTGAGCCGCCCCGATCGCGGTCGCCTCAATCGGCATAGCGAGCTGGCAATATGCACATACGCGCATAATTTCCGCTTGCGGGCTATGTATATTTGTGCATAATAGCCGCGATGGATACGGAACGGCCGGTTCGATGGGTGGCATCGTCAAAGCGCGATTTTCGGGAGTTCCCGGACGATGTGCAGGACGTAATGGGCTATGCCCTGCACCTTGCGCAGCAAGGCGGGCAGCACGCCAGCACTAAGCCGTTGAAGGGCTTTGGCGGCGCTGGCGTGGTCGAGATCATAGACGACCACCAAGGCGATACGTTCCGCACGGTCTATACGGTCAAATTCGCGGAGGCGGTCTATGTCCTGCACGCCTTCCAGAAGAAATCCAAGCAGGGCAAGGCCACGCCGCAGGCCGATATGGATTTGATCCGAACGCGGCTGAAATCCGCCGAGGAGCATCACCGGCAACACCAGACCCCGCGAGGCACAGCATGAGCGCACAGGACGAAATCATTGAGGAAGGCAGCGGCAATGTCTTTGCCGATCTAGGCTTTGCCGACCCCGACACCCACCTTTTGAAAGCCCAGCTCGTTACCCGTGTGGCCGAGGCCATGCAGGAGCGGAAGTTGACGCAGATCGCCGCCGCCAAGGTTACGGGATCTACCCAACCGGAATTGTCGCGCATCCTGCGAGGCCAGTTCCGCAGCGTCTCGGTTGAGCGGCTTCTAGCCATGCTCACCCGGCTTGGCTGCAAGGTCGATATTGTCGTGCGCCCGCAGGGGCGGACCACTGAATCGGCCGTGATCCACTTCGCCTAATGTGCGATGATTTCGCGCAAGCCCGGCTCGATATGTTCGAGGCCGGGCTATTCGGCCAAGGGCCTGCCTTCTGGCGCTGGATCGAAACCGACGCGGCGCAACCCTATCTTGCCGCTTTCGCCGCCGATCGACGGCCGCCCGAACCCGGCGAACCCTTCGCTATCGACCTTGCGGCCGACGACTTGCTTGCTCCCGATCGCCTCGCCCAGCTCGCCCTACAGATCGAGGCCGACCATGCTTGATCCCAATCCGTCCGTAGCCGACCTTGACGCATTGCTAGATCGCCACCGCAATGACGATGCGGCTATGGAAAAGATCGTTCGCGGGTATCTCCGTTGCGCGATCTACAGCTATCAGAAGCATTGCGTTTGGCGCGCCTTGCGCCACATCGGCAAGGACGATTGGAGTTTCAAAGAGGAAGACGTTGCCGCCTTGAGGGCCGAAGGCGCGAAATCCATTTCGGACTTTCGAGACTGGCTCATTGAGGAGCTGGCCGGGATGGGGATCAGCGCCCACACCGGCTTGCCGAATTGAGCGCCTAGCGCGCCGTCGCTTCAATTGCTGGCGGTGATTGTGCGCGGAATAAATCGCGGGTCCGCCGTGGGATCGGTAGGCGAAGGATGCAGCATGTCGCGCCGGAAATTCACCGCAACGGAAATAGGCGCGGCGTTCGGCCGAGCCGCCATGACGCGGGCTTGTGGAGCTGGCGCAGCCTCATAGCTGGCCATCGGCTGCACGGCCGCCGAGGTTAGGCCCCCTACCCCGCGTTCCGCTCTGGCGACGACAATTTGAGCGCGATCGAGCGGCCGAGTCTGATCGCCGGTATAGAAAGCCAGATGCCAATGATCGGCATGGCCCCGGTCCCCCGGCCCCAGCAGCTCCGCCACGCGAATACCATGTTGCGCCATCACGGCGCGGATTTGCTCGCGCGTGATCGTGTGCAGCCCGGCACGCGGCACGAAATCCACCGCCTGCCCATATTTGTGAAAGCTGTTGGCGGCCCCGTAATTGGCTTCCAGCGCCCGCCACGTATCGGTTATGCGAGCATTGAACGCAGCGGCCAAGATCGAGGCGACATAGCCCGCCGAGGCGTCGGCGCTGCCTTGGGGCTGGACGATCGCCGGTTGCGCCGCGAGCTGGCCCCCGCCCGTCGCGTCGGCCGCCGTGATCGTGAGCGGGATCGAGGCCGATCGCGCAGCAGGAGCGCCGCCGCTTACCGGGATGCCGTTCACGCTGTAGGTATTATAGCGCGAGGAAAGCCACGCCTCCCAGCGCGCACCTTTCGCCATAATCAGCGCCCGATAGCGGGCATTATGGACCGGCGTTCGGGAATGATAATTGGCAACCCGCGTCCACAGGTCGCCCTTGTCATCCCGGATATGGTTTCTGATACGCCATGCAGCGAGGTTGTAGGGATAGCACCCCGCCGCAAGCACATATTCGGGCCGGATGCCGTAGCGTGCCAGCGATTGAATATAGCTGGAATTGAGCTGCATCGAGCCAAGATCGGCGGTGTTATTGGTGTTCTGGACGCGCGCGCCGGGCCGACCGTTCTCTTGTTCCGCGACCGCCAGCATGACGTTCGCCGGAATGTTATAGCGCAGCGCCGCCGCGATCGAGCATTGCACCCGTTCTTCTATGACAACCGGAGGCAGATCAGCGGCCATGATTAGCTGTCCCCCCTTCTCTGGACGAAGGCCGCAACTTCATCCTCTGGCGTCTCCATGTCGCCCGCATCACGGGCGGCCGAAATGGTATCGCCCGCGAATTGCGCCGTGGGGGGTGGCGATGAATCGGACGAGCTGGCGGGACTGCCCGCGCCGGTCGCGGGAGCGAGCGTTTCACTTCCCGACGATGCCGAGGCGGCCGACGCGCGGATATTGGCCGCCAGTCGGCCGCCCA
>NZ_KE148400.1:0-412 GCF_000410615.1 Novosphingobium sp. B-7
GCCGGATTGCGGGCCGCCAATGCGCGGGGGCAAATGGTGCCGGTGCGTGGCACGTCGTTTGCAGCGCCGCTCGTCGCATCGCGCGTGGCGGCGGCGCGCGATGCGCATGCCTCCGTGCTCCAGGCGCTGGACCGGGAGGCGATCGACCTGGGCCCGCGCGGCCCCGATCAGCAGTATGGGCGCGGGCTGCTGTGCACGATTTGCCGCTGATCTTCCGGTCGATCGAAAAAAATTTGCGAGGATGGATTAAACCCGAGCGGAGGTCCGTTTTCAGAACAACGGGATCATGATCGGCCACAAAGATGGAAGGTCGATCCCACAGTTCAGGAAAGGATCAGATCATGCGTAAGCTCTTTGCCACTTCGCTTGTTGCCTGCACCCTCATCGCCATGCCGGCCCACGCCCAATTGCT
>NZ_KE148400.1:462-846 GCF_000410615.1 Novosphingobium sp. B-7
GGGTGGTCTTGGCGGCGTGATGGGCGGCGCCATCGGCCGTGGCGGCATGGTGGGCGGCACGCTCGACGGCGCGTTTGACGGTTCCTCCACGCTCGACACCGTGCGCTCCACCACCCGTGGCACCGCCAACGGCTCGGGCAGCACCAGCGGCAACACCAGCGTGACCCGCCACAACGGCAAGGTTCACGCCGATCGCACCGCCAGCGGCAACGCTGCGGGTTCGGCCAGCCAGGGGCTGACCGCTCCCGCCGGATCGCTGACCGGCTCGCTGGCTGGCAATGGCAGCGGCACCGTGGGTGGCAGCGCCAATGCCCAGGCCATCGGCACCGACCAGCTGACCAGCACCACGCGTTCGGCCACGAACACGGTGCGCACCACCGCCAG
>NZ_APCQ01000182.1:0-1015 GCF_000410615.1 Novosphingobium sp. B-7
CAGCGCATCCCACACCGTGCGCAGCTGGTGCCCAGGGGCATAGACCTCGAACGCGCGCTCCCCGCTATAGCTTGCCGCCAGGATCAGCACGTCCACCCCGGCCAGTACCGCGCGGGTGCAGCGCATGTGCGCGGGCGCTTCCGCACCGGTCAACGCGGCCAGCACGCGGGCCGATTGTGGCCCGGCCAGCGCCACCGCGCCGAGATGCTCCTGCACGTTGACCACGCTGACCTTCAAATGCGGCGCCATCACGTTGCGCAACCACGACAGGTGCTGCGCCATGCGGTCTGCCCCGCCGGTCGAACTGGTGAGGAGATAGCGCTGCTCGGCCAGGCGCCAGGCGGTGCCATCATCCATCACCAGGCCATCTTCGCGCAGCATCACGGTATAGCGCCCGCGCCCCACCCCCAGGCGGCCGATCGTGGTGGCGCAAGCCATTTCTAGCAGCGCGGCGGCATCCGGGCCGCTCACCTCGAACGTGGCCAGCGTGGAAACATCCACTATGCCAACGCTGTGCCGCACCATGCGCGCCTCGCGCAGCGATGCCACGCCCAGGCTTTCCCCGGCGCGCGGATAGCTGCGCGGGCGAAACCAATAGCCCACCGGCTGCCACGCCGCGCCCAGATCATCGTGCGCCTGGCGCAGGCGCAGGCGCCGCACTAGCCCGGCATGAACGCCCACCGCCGCACCGGCAAACGCGCCCAGCGTGGTGGGGGTATAGGGCGGGCGAAACGTGGTCAGCCCGGCCTGGGGAATATCCACGCCCTGCGCCTGCGCCAGTCGCGCCAGCGCCGCCATGTTGCCGGTCTTGCCCTGGTCGGTGCCCATGCCCAGCGTGGTATAGCGCTTGAGATGCTCGACCGAGCGATAGCCTTCGCGCCAGGCCAGATCGATATCGCTGAGCGTCACATCGTTCTGGAAATCGACAAAGGCCTTGCCGCGCGCGGCCTGCGGCACCTCGGCCGCGCCGGCCGGCGTGCCCATGCCCAGCGGATCGTCCACGGCAAAGCCGCGC
>NZ_KE148401.1:0-578 GCF_000410615.1 Novosphingobium sp. B-7
CGTGCAGCTGGTGGCGCCGGTGTCCGACGATGCAGCCGCGTCGCCGCTCGCCCCGGTGCCGGCCCGCACGGCGATCCTGGCCACGGCGCGTGCGGCCCACGCGCTGGGTCTGCAAGTGGCGCTCTATTATCCGCTGCTGCGCGACTATACGCGGCCGGGCGATGTCACGGCCGAACAGGCAGACTTTGCCGCGCTGGTGGCCGATTTTCCCGCGCTGGATACAGTCTATTTCCCCGGCGGCGACCCTGGCCATACCGCGCCCGCGCCGCTGTTTGCCGTGTTGGGGCAGCTCGCTGCGCCGCTGCACGCGCGCTTTCCGGCCGCCGAAATGCTGGTATCCTCGCAAGGGTTCGATGCCGCCGGGTTTGACGCCTTCGTGGCGCAAGTGCGCCAGCGCCCAACCTGGCTTTCCGGCGTGTTCGTCGGGCCGCAGACGCGCAGCCCGATTGCCGCCCACCGCGCGCTGTTTGCCGGGGTGGTGCCGCTGGAACTTTATCCTGACACGGCCCATGCCATGCACGCGCAGTTGCCGCTGCAACGCTGGCACCCGGCCTTTGCCCTGACCGAAGGGCGCGAGC
>NZ_KE148401.1:1103-1330 GCF_000410615.1 Novosphingobium sp. B-7
CTTCATCGGCGATGATCGCTTTGCCACCCTGCCCCAGGCGCTGGAGCGCAACTGGCGCAGCGATCCGGCTCGCAACCCGGCGATCGGCACGACGCTGGCGGCCACGCGCGCGCTGCGTCCGGCGCCATGGGCCGATTGGCGGATCGATCTCTATCGCTATCGCGCGGTCTATGATGCGCTGGTCGCCCGGCGCTGGGCCGCGGCGCAAGCGGCTGATCGCGCCGCCC
>NZ_KE148402.1:0-2556 GCF_000410615.1 Novosphingobium sp. B-7
GGTGTCGTCGTTCCAGATGCGTTCGTCGAGGTTTCGACCGTGCATATGGTAAACGATATCGCCGTTGGTCCCACGCCGATCACGATAGACGCAGTATCGAAGCGCCCCGGACGTGCCGCACGCTTCCGCCGCCGGACGGAACGACACCTTCTGAACGCCCCGCGTTCGCGTGACCTCTCCCCACGCGTAGTACATCAGGGCCACGATAATCATCGTGAAAAGCCAGTATCGGTAGGGACGCGCCATCATCAGTCGCGCCGCACGACGGTCCTTGCTGGCATTCGTGGTGGCTGACATGCGATCAGGCCAGTCCGACGGCGAGGTGGCGGTCGGACAGGGCGCCGGCCGTTTCGCCGCGAGCGCCGGAAATCCGGCCGGCACCAACCCCCGCGCGCTTCGGCAGCGTCAGCAAGCTCAATGTGTAGCCGATGATGGCGCTGCCACCATAGCCGACGATCGGTGTAGGATAGTTTCCGAGAGCAGCCCCCAGTACTGCGGCAAACCAGACGGCGCCGAAAGCGGCGTAGGTCGCACGGTTGCCGGCATCACGCTGCCAACCGACGATTGCGGGGACAAGCAGCAGCATTGATCCTCCCAGTACCGCTAGGCCGGCCCCGACATGAATGTCGAAGGACGAGTACAGAACCTGTTCGACATGAGGGACCGCCGGAAGCGGATCTGGACGGACGAGCGTCACTGCAAAGCCGGCGATACTCGCGATGAGCGTCACGATGGAATGTCGGTCACGACAAATCATCGCGCGTGTCCCCAGGCCAAGAACGAGCACGCCGCCCATCGCCCGGTCGGGTTGCAGGGCTATCGCGGCAACGGCAGCGACCATGCCCACGGTCATCATCACGCTACGCCATTTGGAGAAGGCGACGACCATGAGCGGCAACAGGATGAGGCTAGGTTGAAGGGCAAACCCACCAAGCGTCACCCAGCGCGATATGCCCTCGACCTCGGTGCCCACGAAAGCAGTCCCCAGCAGCGCGCCAGCCATCGCGACCGTCGCGCCGCCTATCCAGCGCGGTGCCACCGACGCGACGCGGCCGAGCAGCGCCAGCATCGTCAGGCCGATCGCCAATGCACCGATATTGACGCCGAGATAGCGCGTCGGCGCGCCGGCCATCATCATGTAGGCAAGGCCCAGGATGACCGCACCGGCCGCGCAGGCGACACCGAGGGTGCGAGGGCGACGCATCATGGCGTCGACAATCGTCATGGGGACCGATCCTTTGGATAATGGAGCGCCTTCGCCAGTCGGCGAGGCGAAGGGTTGCAGCAGACGCGATGCGACCGCGCGGGGCATGAGCCCGCATGCGCTGTCGAGCGCGAACAATAGCGCCTTGGTGTCGTCCGGGATGTCCGCCGTCTCACACCGAACCGCCCATCCCCACGAATGTAGCGAGGGGGGCAGCGTGGCTTGCAATACACGGCAGACGAGATCGGCCAGACCACGACGAAGCCCGGCTCTCATATCGTCGCCTCCCGGCGTCTTTCGGTAGGCGACGCGGCGTGACCTGGGGAATTGGCGCGGGCGAGTTGTACGCCGCTCGCGGTCAACCGGTAGGCGTGCCGAGGCGGTCGTCCTCCTTCGGTCGGCTGCTGCCATTCCGCTTCAAGATACCCTTGCGCCTCTAAACGGATCAGCAGCGGATAGAGCGTGCCCGATTTTACGTTGGCGAGCCGTGCCAACTCGTAGCCGTGTGACCATTCGCTGCCAGCATCGAGCAGGACAGCAAGGACCATTCGGGCATGGGGTGAGAGTGCACGTGTTCGAGTCATGTGCAATAAATCTACCTAGGTAGGATTTTCGTCAAGCGATGATTTTGGTCTCCGGTCATGCCATGCGGACGGCAGTGCCATTGTCACAAGGCCGAGTTTTGAAAGGCCGTGTGCTTTCCGGGTTTCAGATTTTCTCCGCCAAACTGGCGAACGGCGGCTTTCTGTTGCGCCCGCCCTTCGGCGAGGCCGCTGCTGATGGCAGCATTGCCCCAGGCCCCACCATTCCTCTGGACTGCGATCGCGGTGAATGTACGACTGGTTCCGACGCCATTGCCAGGGCTTCTGAACGTCAGCAATCGCGGCGGGAACCGCCCCCCTTACGCCATGATCGAGTTACAGCAACCTACCGCTGCGCCACAGTTTGCCAGCAGCCGCATTTCAGGCCGTGTGAGCCATCTCCAAACCTTCAAGGTGTGGAGTGCCGTTTTGCTTCAAGCAGCCGAACACGTGATCGGCCCAATCCTGGAGCATGCGTCGGCGCGGCGACAGGTACAACGCGCTGTTGTAGGCGCTGCGGACGTCGTCGCGGTCGACGTGGGCAAGTGCCATCTCGATCCAATCGGCGCGATAGCGCTCGGCTTCATTGGCCCAGGTGGAGGCCAGACCGCGGAAGCCATGGACTGTCTGTCGGCCGCGATATCCCATGCGGTAGCAACCATAGATCATGGTGTTCTGAGAAATGGGCTGGCCTAGCTTGTCACCGCCGAAGACGTAATCACCTGTCGAATAGGTCCTGACGGCCTTGAGTTGTAGCGCGACAAACTGGAT
>NZ_KE148402.1:2566-6376 GCF_000410615.1 Novosphingobium sp. B-7
TGCGGCGGCCGTGCCCGCTAATGCGAGAAGCGACATCGACTGCTTCCAGTGCGGCTTGTTCTATTTCCGCCCTAGAGCGAAGCTGTTACCGTGGGCCATCGAGAGGGGGATGGAACAGGGATGCCAAACACAGTAATCGTTCCGCCTGTCATATCGCAAACCAATAACACGACCGCCACCGCCGCGCACATGGAGCGCCCTACCGCTCCCCAGACCGCAAGCAATAGCGATGTTTCTGCTGCTGTTACAGCTTGGGCGACCGTTGCCCTTGTCGGTGCGACCATTGCACTGGCTTGGCTGACCTGGATACTAGCGCGTGCGACCAGCCGGGCCTCTGTGGTCGTCACTATCGAACCTAATCCGGCCGCGATCAATTTCGTGGACATGCATATAATAAACGAAGGCAACGCTTCCGCGTTCGACGTACAAATCAAATTCGAGCCGCCCTTGCCGGAAAGCGGCGGACAGTTTGATAGGATTCGCTTCCCTTCTAGAATATCGGCCTTCAGCGCGGGACAGCGTCTAGTCACCTCGCTGTGCGAAGCGTTTGTTATTCTCGACGAGCGTTACGTTGTGACCGTATCCTGGCTCGCCAGCCCGCGTGCATGGCGACGGCAATCACGTCGGTATCCCTTTGATCTCACTCACCTCGCCTCTTTTGGAAGGTTAGGTAACGATCCAGCAATTCAGGCTGCGGACGAGTTGAAGAAGATCCGCGAGAACCTTGATAAAGTGGTTTCCGGCCGTCGTCTGCGGATCGACTACTATAGCCATTCCGACCGGATGCGCGAAAGGCGTGAGGCGGACAAACAGCGGGTGGCCATACGGCGCCGGCCTGCCTCCTTGGATACGCAGGAGGAGCAAACGCTTCATCCCCTCCGAACAGCGACTGAATCAATCTTACATTGGTTTAAGGGCAGATAGAGCAGGTGCTGATTGGCAGCCTGATTGATCGTGAACAGTCGACCAATTTTAGGGAGTTCACAGAGAACTTTGAATGGCGACTATGTTGGCGCTTGCTGGCAGGTTGGGTAAAGCCGAAACCAACAGCACCCGACCAGATCCAGCCGTTCTCCGACGCGGGCGTAAAAGGCTGCTCTTGCAAGAACCGGCCATTCTCGTGTTAACAAACGACCCGGTAGCAGTCTGCGACATGGCCAAACCGTATCCGAAGCAAGCTGGACCACCCTTAGTGGGCTGATAGGCTGATCGACCCGATAAGTGGAGCAAGCCGATCACTACGAAGAAGCACAATGTTGAAGTCAACAGCGCGCCACGGCTCGTGCGCAACGGCGTGTCGATCGACCACCTGAAGGCACTCGAAGAGATAATCGACCGAGCGAACAACATCTCCGTCGCCGTCGCCTTCCTGAAGTCGAAAGGTCTGGGCAGAATCATCGGAACGCTGACGCAGCGCCTGGACGCCGGTGCTGAGGTAGAGATCTTCGTCGGAACCGACTTCTGCCAGACCGAGCCGATGGCGCTGAAAGAGCTGCTCAAGCTCTCGAAACGATACCTCAAGTTCACGGTTTGGGCAGCCAAGCCGGATGCGCGTTCGACATTCCATCCGAAGACATATTTGGGTGTCAACGGAAAGGTCGCCCGCGTTATGGTCGGCTCCGCAAACCTGACAGGAGGCGCGCTCAGCGGGAACGAGGAAATTTCACTCGTTTGGGAGGTCGGGCTGGACCAACCCCTGTTGGCGGACCTGAAAGACGTATTTGAGAACTATCGCACCAACGGCAGGTGCGAAGAGCTGGATGATATCGTGCTCGAGCAATACCGCCGCAGGTTCAAGATTACCGAGGACGCCAAGAAGCGGGTCGAAAAGGAGATCGAGGCCAGCGACTCCGGTTTCTTCGACATCGCGAAGCTCCAGTCGCTCCATAACGAGTTCAGCCAAGATCCCCTCGAAGTTAGGGCGTTGGAGAAGCGCCGGCAGGACCGTAGGGCGGCGCTTTCAGTCCAGCGGCGGATCGCAGCGATGTCAGCGATTGAGAAGCTCTCCAAGGAAGATCGCGCAAACTTCATTACATTGTTCAGAGACTTGATCACGTCGGGCGATGGCCATCACCACCTCTGGCACTCGGGTGACATCCATCGCCGAGGCCAAGCGGCCTTGTCGGATCCGCAGAGCACGATCGCGCTGTTCTCGCTCGCACAGACTGCTTCAAGACTTCCGCCGGAGCAGGGCTATGCCAGATTGAGGGCGCCTGCCGGCAAGATCGAAGGCGTCGGCATCAACATGGTGTCCGAGATGCTCTGCACCTTCGCGCCAAAGCGATACGCAGTATTCAACGGCAATACGGCCGAAGCTCTGCGAGCAGTCGGCGCCGCCCCGCCAAAGTCGGTCACTCTATTCTCTCCGATAGCCTATGCGCGCGTATGCGACGTCGTCGAGGCTGTTCGCAGGCGGATAGGAGGAGAGGACCTATCCGACGCGGACGCCTTTCTCAACTGGATCTACCAAAAGAAAGTAAAACCTGCGGCACACAAGTGATCTGGCTGTCGATTACGCTCCCTGGAAAGGGTGAACGGACGACTGGTTCTGACGCGCCAGCCTAGCGACCTGAACGTCCGCTCTGCTGGCGATAATGATCACAGAATGCTTTGGTTTTGAATGCTTTTGATGCGCTGGCTGTGTAGCAGCGCATTTGCGCGGCATTCGATAAGCTGTTCGGGTGTTGAAACAAAGACCACAAGCGTGTGCTGCCAAGCCCCCAAGCCTTCCAACTCGAACTCAACGTCTATTTTCAGTTTTTGGTCGGTCAGAACGAAGTTTGGCACATCAACCCGATTGACTTGATTAACAATGCAAAAGGGCGTTCGACCACTGCCTCGTTCCTTCTTGGCCGAGGCGATAGATGAGAGCCGGATCATCTCCATCATAGCCAGACGTGCGAACCAGGGCGATTCCTTATAGCGCCAGTAGAGATCGGAGAGATCGCTGCCGCTAGTCAGATCGGCGAAGGAGGTACCTTGCGCCATGCCCAGGATACATTCAAAGTTTTGGATGTGAGCCGCAAGACCCTTGATGAGTTTGCCGGTCTCGCGGCACATCGTGGCAGTCTCCGCAGTGGCCTGCTGGCGCTCGGCCTGTTCAAGCAGTTTGAACTCAACCTCGCAGGCATGATCGACGCGCTCGATAACAGGCGGTTCGGCTAGCAAAGCGCCATATCCCAGTTCGTTCAACAGCACATACCGTCGCTCCGCCGGCCAAGTTTCAAAGGTTCGGGTGAGCGACCAGAGATCGCGGAGTGAGCCGTTAACGAAATGAGAAACACGGATGCGCATGGCCTCGGGCGATGATCGGATGACGCAGCCCAGTACGATGATGTCGGGGCCAATCGCGATAATATCGCCTTCGTCTGTCGCACTTGGCGTCCCGATCCGCCGAGAGCTTTCGTGGTCCTGCTTGGTCTTGCGCAGGTCATCCGCTGTAAAGCGAATTTGGTCACGATCAATGAGGGTGGCGCACGCTGCACACAGCCATATCCCGTTGTCGATGTGAGATCGTTGTTCCGCTGTAATCGTCGGGTCGTAGCGGCGGGCCCCTGGGCCGGAGGCAGCAGCGCTGATATGGGCAGCTACACCGATCAGCGTGATGGCGCTGGGCCCTTCTTCGCTTGGCCCGACAGTCGAGCGCTTGCAGAGCGAGCAATGGTAGCTTGCTCGCAATGCCATATCGCGCTTGGTCTGCGCGCTGAAATCATCCCGTTTTTTCGACATGGTGCCTTTCTATCGCACAATCGCGTAGCTGCTCTGCGCGGTCAAGCTGATGGGGTGGACTGTAGCGCGACAAACTGGATG
>NZ_APCQ01000818.1:0-901 GCF_000410615.1 Novosphingobium sp. B-7
GGCGCGGTCAAGGTCATGGCGCCGATGATCGCGCGGGTCGAGGAACTGCGCGCCGTGCGCGCTGCCCTTGATGCCGAGGCCGCCAAGCTGGGCGTGGCCGCAGTGCCGCTGGGCGTGATGGTAGAAACGCCCGCCGCCGCCGTGATGGCCGATGCGCTGGCCGCCGAATGCGATTTCCTGTCGATCGGCACCAACGATCTGACGCAATATGCCCTGGCCATGGACCGTGGCAACCCGGCCGTGGCAGGCAGCATCGACGGACTTGATCCTGCCGTGCTGCGCCTGATCGGGCTGTGCTGCGAAGGCGCGCAAAGCCACGGTAAGTGGGTGGGCGTGTGCGGCGGCCTGGCATCCGATCCACTCGCCGTGCCGATCCTGATCGGGTTGGGTGTGACCGAACTTTCCGCCGCGCCGGCGATGGTGCCCGAAATCAAGGCGCTGGTGCGCGCGCTCTCTGCCCAGGAGTGCCGGGGCCTGGCCAGTGCCGTGCTCCAGGCATCGAGCGCCGCGCAAGTGCGCGTGCTGGCCACACAGATGATCGAAGGGGTTGCCCAATGAGCCAAGCCGTGAACAACGCGCTGCAACATCTGCAAAGCCTGGGCCGCGCGCTGATGCTGCCGATCGCCGTGCTGCCGGTGGCGGCGCTGCTGCTGCGGCTGGGCCAGCCGGATCTGCTCGGCCTGGATTTCGTCAGCGCAGCGGGCAATGCCATGTTCGCCAACCTCGGCCTGCTGTTTGCCATTGGCGTCGCCACAGGCTTTGCCAAGGATGGCAACGGCGCCGCGCCGCTGGCCGGCGTGGTGTGCTTCCTGGTGGCGAGCGAAGGCGCCAAGGCGCTGCTGGCGGTGCCGGCCGATGTGGTGGCGGGCGTTGCCAAGGCGGCGCTCCCGGCAGTGACGGC
>NZ_KE148403.1:0-417 GCF_000410615.1 Novosphingobium sp. B-7
GGTGCCGCAGCCGGCATCGAGCACGGCGCAGCGGCGCAGGTCTTGCGGCAGCCAGCCCAGCAACTGCGCGCGCATGGCATCGCGCCCGGCGCGCACCGTGGCGCGGATGCCGCTGACCTTGGCGTTGGAGGTCAGGTCGATCCATGCCTTGCGGGCGCTGCCATCGAAATAGTGCGCCAGGCGTTCGCGTTGCAGTTCATAGGGAGAGGTTGGGTGCGTGCTCATCATTCGAACCCCAGAAAATCGAAGATATCGCGGTCTTTCATCGGTGCCGCCGCGATCGGGTCCACCCCGTCCCACAGCATCTGCGCCAGGCGCAGGTATTCCTGCTGCGCGGCGATGACCTCGGGCGAGGGTTCCATTTCAAACAGCGTGCACTTTTTGAGGCGGCTGCGGCGGGTGGCGGCGGGATCGCGG
>NZ_KE148403.1:427-3677 GCF_000410615.1 Novosphingobium sp. B-7
GATCGCGGAAATGGGCGAGGCGGCGCATGCCGATGGCCTGGCTGAAGCGGTCGATCTCGTCGGTGGCGGCAGAGCGATTGGCGATGACGCCCGCGAGGCGCACGTTGTAGTTCTTGGCCTTGGCACCGATGGCGGCAACGATGCGGTTCATCGCAAAGATCGAGTCGAAATCATTGGCCGCCACCACCAGCGCCCGCTCGGCATGCTGCAGCGGCGCGGCAAAGCCACCGCAGACCACATCGCCCAGCACATCGAAGATCACCACGTCGGTATCATCGAGCAGGTGGTGCTGCTTGAGCAGCTTGACCGTCTGCCCGACGACATAGCCACCGCAGCCCGTGCCCGCCGGGGGGCCGCCGGCCTCCACGCACATGACGCCGTTATAGCCTTCGAACATATAGTCTTCGGGGCGCAGTTCCTCGGAATGGAACTCCACCTGTTCGAGCACGTCGATCACCGTGGGCATCAGCTTCTTGGTGAGGGTGAACGTGGAATCATGCTTGGGATCGCAGCCGATCTGCAGCACGCGGTGCCCTAGCTTGGAAAACGCGGCCGAAAGATTGGACGAGGTGGTGGATTTGCCGATCCCGCCCTTGCCATAGACGGCAAAGACCTTGGCCGTGCCGATGCGGTCTTGCGGATCGAGGCGGACCTGCACCGATCCTTCGCCATCTGACGGCGTGAAGCGCGTGGGGGTGTCGATCAGGGTCATGCCGGTTTCCTCATTGCGCCGCGAACACGCCTTCGAGGCGGTCCTCCAGCTCGTCGCTGGCCATGCGCAGGGCCTCGAGCGTCTGTTGATCGGGTTCCCACAGGTGGCGTTCGCAGGCTTCGAGCAGGCGCCCGGCCACGCGGGCGGAACTGTTGGGATTGAGCTGCGAGAGCCGCGCCCGCATCTGCGGATCGAGCACGAAAGTTTCGCTGATGCGCTGATAGACCCACGGCGCGACCTGGCCGGTGGTGGCCGACCAGCCGACGGTGTTGGTCACATGCTGCTCGATGCTGCGCACGCCTTCGAAACCGTGCTTGAGCATGCCTTCGAACCACTTGGGGTTGAGCGTGCGGGTGCGGGTTTCCAGGTCGATCTGTTCCGCCAGGGTGCGCACCTTGGCGGCGCCCTGCGTGGCATCGACGATATAGACCGTGGCCGCGCGGCCCTTGGCCCGCGCCACCGAGCGGCTGACCCCGCCCAGGCCATCGACATACTGATCGAGATCGGTGATGCCGACTTCGACGCTTTCGAGGTTCTGATAGACGAAATCGACATCGCGCAGCGCGCTGTGCAGCAGTTCGCGCCGCTGCGTGGGCGGGCCTTTGACGCCATAGGCATAGCCCTTGTGCGTTTCGAAGGCATTGGCGAGGTCATCGGGGCTGGTCCACACGCCGCCGTCGATCATCTGGTTGACGTTGGCGCCATAGGCGCCTTCGGCATTGGAGAACACGCGGAGCGCCGCCGTTTCCAGGTCGCAATCATGCTGCGCCTGGTGGGCCAGGCTGCGCTTGCGCACGAAGTTCTGCTCCAGCGGCTCGTCGGCGCTGGCCGCCAAGAGCGAGGCTTCGGCCAGCATGCGCGTCTGCATCGGCAGGAGATCGCGGAAAATGCCCGAGAGGGTGATCACCACATCGACGCGCGGGCGGCCGAGTTCGGCCAGCGGCACCAGTTCAGCGCCGACGACGCGCCCATAGCTGTCGATCCGCGGGCGCGCGCCGATCAGGCTCATCGCCTGGGCAATCTGCAGCCCTTCGCTTTTCATGTTGTCGGTGCCCCACAGCACCATCGCCAGGCTTTCGGGGAACGGCTGGCCACCTTCGACATGGCGGGTGGTGATGCATTCGGCCTGTTCGCGGCCCTGGATGCAGGCAAACCGGCTGGGCATGGCAAAGGGATCGAAGCCGTGGATGTTGCGGCCGGTGGGCAGCACTTGCGGATTGGCGAGAATGTCACCGCCCGGCGCCGGGCAGATATAGCCACCGTCCAGCGCGTGGATCACCGCGCCGATCTCGTCACTGCGATCGAGCGCGCTTTCGATGCCGGCGCGGTCTGCCTGGGCATCGGCCTCGACCATGGCGTCGACCAGTTCGGCGCGCTCTGCCCCTTGCGGCGCCTGGCCCAGCACGTGCAGCCCGGTGGGGATCAGCGTGCGTTCCAGTTCATAGAGCGCGGGCGCCAGATCGGCGATGGCGCCGCAATCCAGATCGAGCGTGGCGCACTGTTCGCGGATCAGCGCTTCCAGGGCGTCCTGCTCTGCCCCCGGCGTCGACCAGCGCCAGCGTTCGACACTGCACTTGAGTTCGGCAAAGCCGCGATAGAGCCCGGCGCGCGCCAGGGCCGGGGTGAGATAGCTGATCAGCGTGGCGGCCGAACGGCGCTTGGCCAGGATGCCTTCGGATGGATTGTTGGACGCGTAGAGGTAGAAATTGGGCAGATCACCGATCAGGCGTTCGGGCCAGCATTCGCCGCTCAGGCCCGCCTGCTTGCCCGGCATGAATTCCAGCGCGCCATGGGTGCCGAAATGGAGCACGGCATGGGCGGCAAAATCGTGGCGGATATAGCTGTAGAACGCGGCAAAGGCATGGGTCGGGGCAAAGCCGCCCTCGAACAGCAGGCGCATCGGATCGCCTTCATAGCCGAACGCGGGTTGCACTCCGACAAAGACATTCCCGAAATGCGCGCCCAGGATCTGGATATGGCCGCCATCGCTTTGCAGCTTGCCCGGCGCGGAGCCCCATTGCGCCTCGATCTGGGCGAGATGCGGCTCGCGGCGCACGTGTTCATCGGCGCTGATCCGTGCGGCGACGTTGGCATCACTGCCATAGCGGGCGGCATTGCCGTTGAGGATTGCATCCTGCAGCGCGGCGACGCTTTCGGGCACGGCGACGGCATAGCCTTCATCGGCCAGCCGCTGCAGCGTGGCATGCAGCGATTCGAACACGGCCAGGTGCGCGGCCGATCCGGTGGCGCCGGAATTGGGCGGGAAATTGAAGATGGTGATCGCCAGGCGCCGTTCGCGCCGCGCGGCCTGGCGCAGCGCGATCAGCTTGGCGACCTTGGCCGCCAGCGCCGCGGCGCGTTCCTCGTCCCCGCGCATGGCCTGGATTTGGGCCTTGCCCGCGCTGCGCCCGCCAAACACGCTGGGGCAGATCGCGCCATCGAGTTCGGGCAGGGCGACCATCATCGTCGCTTCCAACGGGACGAGGCCGGTGCGCCGCTCGCGCCATTCCTCGATCGTCTGGAATTCCACCGCGTGGG